>JBKKBD010000157.1:0-40958 GCA_046714315.1 Specibacter sp. | reverse complement strand
GTTCTGCCATCACCACAGGGGCGGCAACAACAAATCCAAATAACCAATTCAATATAAATAAATTGGTATCAATAAAACTTGGCACACTATTGAGTTCTCAAACAACAACCGCTCCCAACCACACACCAAAAACATCCCGTAAACAACAGGTAAATCCTTGACGATCAGTGCCGGGGCAACTTTTCAAGCTTACCGAACCAGCTTTCAAAAAGCAAATCCATAAACCCGCCGCCATTCAACCCATAACGAGCCAAACAACCACCCAAGACATGCAAAACGACCGGAATAAACCGGCCACACAAACTCAGGATTTCCGCACCCGCATCAAGCGGGGCAACTCGAAAAACAATACACACCTTTTCGCTGCCACGCAAATCCACAGGGCCCCAACAACAATGCCCTGAGCGACAGTACTCCTCAGCGACAGCGCCCCCAGATTGCGGTGAGGGTTTCTGAGTCGCCAGTGAGGTTACCTGCCGGCAACCTTCAGCAAATACTTAGGTGCCAACATCGCGCAGAGGCCAGTAACCGCCCATACAATCAGTGCGGCCAAGAGCCAGGTAAGAAAGCCATGGATCCTGATGCCCCCAAAGGGCAGGTTGGCGATGATCAAGGCCAGCAGTGTTGAGGCAAGCGATGCGAACCCGGCAAGTGCGGGCGCATGCGTGCTGGCCAACTTGGCAACAAAGCCAGTCAGAAGTGATTGGGTGATCGTGAAGATGACGATTGCAGTAAGGAATCCGCCGAGTCCAAGACTGAACCGAGGGAGGAGCATCGCAGCAATAATGATGGCCACTGCCGAACTACCAAGCTGAATGCCAATGCCGATCAATAGTTTCTTCATGCCTTGATCCTATGCTGCAGTGATCCGCTGTCGCAGGGAAGGCCATGGAGCACCTGCAGGGCTCCTATATATAGGGCACTAAATGCGATAACTTCACCCCTATATATAGGTCACTGTTGTTCGCGGTAACGACGGGGGCAGAAATGGCGCTATCTTCTGACCGGTCGAGCACGTCAGTTCCCTGCACCTAGGGACCTGCGCTTCTGGAATGCGGGGCCCATGGCAGCGGCACACGCGAATCTGGCAGGCCCGCCTAAACCACAGATCTACCGGACCGAATCACCAGCAACACACCCGAGCCACGCACTTTTCGTCCCATAGGCCCCAATGGGCCCGGAATGGATGGATTTAAACAAAAAACCCCGGCAAAACCATTGGTTTTACCGGGGATCTTTCAAAAACGTGCGCGAGGGGGGATTTGAACCCCCACGCCCTTTCGGACACTGGCACCTGAAGCCAGCGCGTCTGCCGTTCCGCCACTCGCGCGTTTTTTACAATCCACTGAGGTGTTGAGTTGTTTTCAACATTCAGTGGAACAGCGAGATCAAGCATATAGGACATTGTGCCAATTAACCAAAACGGGGCTCACAGGCCCCGGATTCTGGGCCTCGAAGGGCTTGAATATCCCTAGATCACGCGGATTCCGACCCCGCGGGGCCAGTCTGCGCAATCCCCTCCCCTGGTAGGAAATTTCCCACATCCAAGCCGACTGATAGGTAAATTCAAAGGCACCGGCAGTAGTATCAACCTTGAACAGCGTTGCCCGCGGTGCGGACAACCGACAGGTAGCGCCCTCGAATTGCACAGCAGAGAGCCGTTACCAACCCAGCTTCACAACTGAGGAATCGAACTGAAAGGGAGGAGAGCACATGGGATTGTTTGACAACGTTGAGAAGGGCATTGAAAAGGCCGTCCGTGGCGCCTTCTCTCTTGGTTCCAAGACCCTCCAGCCGGTTGAGATGGCCAGCGCCCTTCGTCGGGAGCTCGATGACAAGGCCATGACACTGGACGCAGGACGCACACTCGCCCCAAACGTCTTCAACATCGAGTTGGGTGACGCCGACTTCGAACGGGCCCGCTCATGGGGCGTCACCCTGGCCGAAGAGCTCTGTGATGTGGTTATCAACCACTCACGCAGCCAAGGCTACGTACTTCAGGGTCCCGTCCGGGTCGCCTTTAACCATGAGCAAGAACTGCGCCCGGGCCAATTCGAGGTCCGTTCCTCCACAGAGAAGGAAAATGGAGCGCCTGCACAAAACCAGCGCCCACAGGCCCCAGTGACACCACCCGCCAGACCAAGTCAGAATCCCGGAGCTGCACAAGCACCGGCGGCCGTTTACAAACGGCCGGTCGCTCCGGCCAGGGGTAGCGGACAGCCAGTGCTGGACATTGACGGCCAACGATACTCACTAAACGCCTCATCGATAGTTCTGGGCCGGTCTTCCGAGGCCGACATTCTCATCGACGACACCGGTGTCTCTCGCAAGCATTTGGAAATCCGCACCCTCGACGGCACCAGCACGGCTGTTGACCTTGGTTCAACCAACGGCAGCTATGTAGACGGCCGCCGCGTGCATGGCACCGCAGATCTGCACGACGGATCAAAAATCACCATGGGACGAACGCAGATAACTTTCCGCGTAGTGCCCGCACGCAGCGGAGGCTCCCGATGAATGATCTAAGCCTTGTTGTCACAATTTTGCGCTTCGGATTCCTGGTCCTTATGTGGATTATGGTTTTCAGTGTTGTCGCGGCCATGCGCCGGGACCTAGTCATCGGCCGGAAGGCCAAAGTAGGGGAACCAACTGCACGCCAGGCGCGCAGGCACCCTGAGCTGGTCGAAGAGGCTCCACCAGCAAAGGTGCAGGCCCGCCAACTGGTGGTCACCGAGGGCCCACTGACCGGCACCACTTTGGAGCTTTCCGGCACACCCATTTTGCTGGGTCGCGCTCAGGATGCCACCTTGGTGCTTGAGGATGACTATGCTTCGGGACGGCACGCTCGCCTATTTCCGCAAGGTACCCGCTGGTTTGTTGAAGATTTGGGATCCACCAACGGAACATTCCTCGGTGGCAGTCCATTGACGCGCGCCCTCCCTGTGGAACTCGGGGTCCCTGTGCGGATCGGCAAAACGGTCATCGAATTGAGGCCGTGAGCATGGCCGATTACCCGCTAATTCTGCGTTACGCAGCACGGTCCCATGTGGGATTGGTCAGGGCAAAGAATGACGATTCAGCCTATGCGGGTCGGTATCTAGCAGTTGTCGCTGACGGAATGGGCGGCCACGCTGGCGGCGACGTTGCCAGCGCGTCCACGGTTCTGGACCTGATCCATCTGGATCACAATCTCCATGATGAAGATGCCGGAACCCATCTTGCGGATGAGATTCAGAGCGCGAACTCCCTTCTTTCTGAGCTGGTTCATGTAAACCCCAAATTGGCCGGCATGGGCACCACGGTCACGGCACTGCTGCTGTCGGGGAACAGGCTTGCCTACGCACACATAGGTGATTCCCGTGCGTACAGACTGCGTGACGGTGTCTTTGAGCAGTTGAGCACCGACCATACTTTCGTGCAGCGCATGATCGATGAGGGGCGCATGACCGAAGCTGAGGCCGAGGTTCACCCCCATAAGAACGTGCTGATGCGCGTGCTAGGCGATGTTGATGCCTCGCCCGAGCTTGACCTCAAGTACTTCGACGCCATCCCCGGCGACCGCTGGTTGCTTTGCTCGGATGGCCTGAACTTTGTCCGACACGAAATGGTCGAAGAGGTCATTCGCAACACCAAGTCTCTGGCGTCCTCGGCTGACACCTTGATCGATCTAACGCTGGCCGCCGGTTCGCCGGACAACGTCACCGTAGTGGTTTTCGACATCGCTGAGGATGTTCCGGACCAAACAGCTGCGCTTGAGACCGTGACGGCCGCTGCCTTGGCTGACGCTACCCAGGTTCCGCTGCCGCCGGATGAAACGGACGACGTCGGCGACTCGCCTGAGCCGCAATCGGAGCCCCTCGCTGTTTCTGATGTTGGGGACGTTGCCGCCGCCGACCCGACCATCGAAAGTGAACCTGAATCCCTCGATTCGTACGTTCGCGCTGATGCGGTCCGTCAGGAGCTCGCTGCACGCGAACATGAACTCGTTGGCGCCGCCGTGACAGCAAATGCAGAGGGTAAAATCCCGCAGCTGGCCAGGCATCCCGCCATCCCGCGGGCAGCCACAGTGTTGACCCACAAACCGGCAACGGAATCGACCACACCGGTTGATGACACCGAGGTATCCCTACCGCGCCTTCGCCGCCGCCCGTGGTTGCTCGCCATAATTGGTGGGCTAACGGCTTTAGTGATCGTCGCAGGGTCCTGGGCCGCTTATGCATGGACACAGACCCAGTATTTTGTGGGTGCTGCCGAAGGAAATGTGGCCATCTACCAAGGCGTTTCACAATCGCTTGGACCCATATCGCTATCCCACTTGTATCGCGAAACAACCGTTAAGGTTGTCTCGTTGCCAGCCTATTCCCAACAACTGGTGGCAAATACCGTGCCAGCAACAACACTCGGTGACGCTGAACAGATCATCAGTGACCTCCAGCTGGGCACCGGTTCAAGTCTCCCTCCGTGCGAACTGCTGGAAAGCAGCGCGCCATCCACCGCAAAATCGACGGCCACTACCAAACCGTCGACAACGGTGACACCATCTACAAAAGCCACGCCGACCGCCACCCCATCGGGTACAGCCGGTCCTACTGCTGGCAGCACTACGTCACCAACAGCACAGGCAAGCTGCATACCCGGAGGCGGAAAATGAGCCAATTACTGACGGTAGAAAAACCACGCCGCAATACCGAGCTCCTTCTGCTCGTCCTTGCCTTAGGTGTGTCTGCCATGGCCAACGCATTGGTGAACCTTAATCTTGGTCGCAATTTTGATAACGACTTCTATACCCAAATCGCCATATTGACAGCGCTCTCGCTTGTATTCCACGTTGTTTTGAGGATTCGCGCCAAATATGCCGACCCAGTTATATTGCCAGTCGTCGTAGCTCTGAACGGCATTGGCCTTGCTGTCATCCACCGCCTAGACATCACCTCGGGTGATACTGCGGCGACACGTCAGTGGATGTGGACCAGCCTTGCTGTTGTTGCAGCCATAGCAGTGATGTGGTTCCTGCGGGATCACCGAATCTTGCGCCGCTATACCTATATTTCACTACTGGTTTCAGTCGTCCTACTGATCCTGCCGCTCGTTCCAGGTATCTCGGCCGGCAGCGTCTACGGCGCCACGGTCTGGATCGCCATCGGCCCCTTCACATTTCAACCAGGTGAAATTGCCAAGATCACCCTGGCTATATTCTTTGCAGGGTATCTATCCTCAAATAGGGACTTGATCCTGCTCGCCGGTAAGAAGATCGGTCCGTTGCAACTCCCGCGAAGCCGAGATCTGGCACCCATGATCGTGGCGTGGCTGGCCAGCGTCGGCGTGCTGGTCTTTCAGCGGGACCTGGGATCCTCGATCCTGTTCTTTGGGCTGTTCATGGTCATGATCTATGTGGCAACCAGCCGGGTCAGCTGGATCCTGATCGGTGTCGGGCTCATTGTGGTTGGCGGCGTGGCTGCCTATCAAATTTTTCCCCACGTCGCCCGCCGTATCGACGTTTGGGTCAACGCCTTCGACCCGGAGTACATCGGCGCCCCCTATGGCAGCTTCCAGGTTGTTGAAGGATTGTTCGGCCTTGCCAATGGCGGACTGTTTGGTACCGGACTTGGTCAAGGAACGTCCGAGAAATTGCCCGTGGCAAACAGCGACATGATCATCGCTGTCATTGGCGAGGAACTCGGTCTGATCGGGCTCTTCGCCATCTTGTGCCTTTATGCTCTCCTGGTGGCACGCGGATTCCGCGCAGCCTTGGGGACCCGCGACGCCTTCGGGAAGCTGCTTGCGGTCGGATTGTCATTCGCAGTCGCCCTGCAATGTTTCATCATCATCGGCGGTGTCACTCGGCTCATTCCCCTGACCGGCCTCACAACGCCATTCTTGGCCGCCGGTGGCTCATCCTTGTTGGCAAACTGGATAATCGTGGCCCTCATACTTAAGATTTCCGACGCTGCACGGCGTCCCATCAACGTTACCGGCCCAGCAGTTCCGGTGAACCCTACACCAAGTACCGAACAGACACGCAAGGAGGTACCCTCACCATGAATCTAGCGATCAGAAATTCCTGGATAGTAGCCGTTGCCTTGTTTGCGCTACTCTTTGGCGCCGTCTCGTACGTGCAATTCTTCGCCGTCGGTTCGCTCAATGCCAACCCTCAGAATAAGCGTCAACTTACTGCAACCTTCTGCAGCAACCGCGGACCCATCCTTGTTGATGGGCAGGCCATCGCTGAATCCGTTCCCAGCGGAACCGACTGCAAGTACCAGCGCACCTACAACGATCCGGAGCTGTACGCCGGGCTGACAGGTTTCTTTAGCAAGTTCTCCGGACAGTATGGTGTCGAGGATGCCATGCGGGACGAATTGACTGGGAACTCCGATTCGGCCCTCTTCGATCGGATTGCCCAGACGTTCACTGGCGAGCAGCAGCAGGGACGTTCAGTTGAACTAACTATCGACTCGTCAATCCAAAAGCTGGCTTATGACATGATCCCCGATGATATCGGCGGCTCCATTGTGGTCATGAATCCCAAGACCGGGGCCATCATCGCCATGGTTTCCAAGCCTTCTTATGACACGAACTTGATGGCCACCCACAACGCGACTGACTTCGCTGCTTCGATGAAGTCACTGACCGCAGTTCCGGGGATTAACCTCTATGGCTCGGTGGCCTACAGAGAGACCTATGCACCCGGTTCTGTCTTCAAGATCATTGACACCGCGGCAGCCTTGGAATCTGGAAAGTATAACAAGGACAGCATTCTTCCCAACCCCGCTGAACTGACGTTCCCAGGCATCAATTATGCGCTGCCGAACTATGCCTTCGGCCAGTGCTACAGCAAAGACAAGGCGACTTTTGCCTTTGCTTTGGAAAACTCCTGCAACACTCCGTTCGCCAGCATTGCCTTGGATCTGGGACAGGATGCAATCACCGCCACAGCCGAGAAGTTTGGTTTTAATGACAACTCGCTAAGGTTCCCCGCTCGGGTCACCGCCAGCAGCTTTCCTGGCAGCGATGGCGTCTTGGATGCACCCGGACTCGCACAGAGCGCCATTGGCCAGTTGGATGTTCGGTCCACTCCGCTGGCGATCGCCATGATGACGGCGGCGATTGCCAACGGTGGCGAGCAGATGGCCCCAAACCTCGTGAAGACCGTCCGGACACCGGATCTCAAAACCGTTTCCTCACTCACTCCCGAAGTACTCAGGCAGTCGACAACTCCGGAAATCGCAGCCCAAATCAAGGACTGGATGGTCAGCGTTGTTGACAACGGCATCGGATCGGCCGCGGCTGTTCCCGGAGTCCAGGTAGCAGGCAAGACGGGGACGGCAGAACTCGGCACGAATGAAAGTGGCGTAATGATGAATAACGCATGGTTTACGGGCTTCGCTCCGGCGAATGACCCGGAAGTGGTGGTCACCATCGTCATGCCGAAGGTTGACGTGGCCACCGGAGCACAATTGACAAGTCCCAACGCAAGTAAACTCTTCAAGGCGGTGTTGAACAAGTGAGGCCTATTTCTGGTATCACCTTAGGCGGCAGGTTCCAACTCACATCACGCATTGCCATTGGCGGCATGGGCGAGGTGTGGCGTGCGCAGGATCAGGTCCTGGGCCGCATAGTTGCCATCAAGATCCTCAAGGATGAATACACCGGGGATCCGGGCTTCCGGGCACGCTTCCGCGCCGAAGCAAAGCACACTGCCCTACTTAACCACGAGGGCATCGCCAACGTCTTTGACTACGGTGAAGAGGACGGATCCGCTTACCTGGTTATGGAACTTGTTCCCGGTGAGCCACTGTCGGCCTTGATCGAACGTGAGCGTGTGCTCTCGGCCGATTGGACCCTGTCCATGATTGCCCAGACCGCCCGTGCCCTGGCCGTGGCCCACGCTCAGGGTCTTGTGCATCGTGATGTGAAGCCTGGCAATCTGCTCATCACACCGGAAGACAAGGTCAAGATCACCGACTTTGGCATTGCGCGCCTTGCTGACCAGGTGCCGTTGACCCAGACGGGTCAAGTTATGGGAACGGCCCAGTACTTGGCGCCCGAGCAGGCTACCGGACAAATTGCCACCGGTTCAAGCGACATATATTCCCTTGGCGTTATTGGTTACGAGTGCATTACAGGGCACCGGCCATTCTCGGGCGAATCCCAAATTGCCATTGCCTTGGCCCAGGTCAACGATGCTCCTCCGCCGCTGCCGGACACACTGCCGACACCCGTACGCGCGCTGTTGATGTCCATGCTGTCCAAGGAACCGATAAACCGCCCTGCAAATGCCTTGAAGTTGGCAGAGGCGGCCGAGGCGATCCGTGAAGGCGATATCAAGGCAGCCCACGCAGCGGTTCCGGGAATGCTGTTGTTCGAAGCGACAACGGGCCCCATCACGGCACCGGTTGATGTCAATGCGACAGCGCCGACGTCGACGGTTGACAACATTGCCGAACCCACAACCACGGCACTGCCTACCGTCGCCGGCGATGTACAGGCCGCAAGCCCCACTCGCGCAGAGATTCTCGGCGCAGAGCGCGCCTGGCAAGCAGATCATCCGCTGCATGATTCCCTCAGCGCAGATGATGAAGAACGTGCGGAGGAGCCAGCCAAGAAGGGCCGGAGTCCCTGGACGTGGCCTCTCATTGGACTCCTGATCTTGCTCGTGTTTGCTGTTGGAGCACTCCTGCTGCAGGGCGCAGGCCTCCTTGGGAACAATGATGCCCCGGCCCCGACAACGTCGCCCTCGACCACCGCGAGCCAGCGTCCCAGCACAGCTCCTCCGACAACGTCCGAGGCACCTACGCCAAGTGAGACGCCGGAGCCGACCACGGAGGCACCACCTAAAGAGATTGATGTAATCAGCAATGCGCTGGTTGGCAAGTCCTTCGCGGACGTTGAAGGTCTTTTGGCCGGCTTGAATGTGGAACGCGTCGATGAGTTCAGTGACACGTATGCAGCAGAGACCGTGATGGCAGTTACCCCAACCGGGAAGCTAGTTGAAGGGTCCACCGTCACCGTGACGGTCTCGAAGGGGCCCTCGACAGCCGCTGTTCCCTCCTCCGTTGGCCAAGAGGGCAATGCTTACGACCAGGCACTCGTTGCCGCAGGGTTCATTCCCAACCGGATTGAAGAACCCTCGTCCACCGTGGCAAAGGGCGTCGTCATTCGCACCACTCCTGCAGCAGGAACGAAACTTAAGACAGGTTCCACAGTGGCCTACTACGTCTCCACCGGTCCTGCTGACGAGCCTTCAGCAACATCGTCGGCAGGCGCAGGGGGACAGTGATCTCATCGCTCCACCAAGCACCTCCCCATCACCAACTCACTGAAAGGACAAGCAAATAGCCATGAATATTCCGCGCGTCCTAAATGATAGGTATGAGATTGGGGAGCTGCTTGGCCGCGGCGGTATGGCTGACGTCTACAAGGCTCGGGACCTCCGCCTCGGCCGGGCGGTAGCCATCAAGCTGCTCCGCGCCGATGTTGCACGTGATTCACAGCTACAGGCCCGCTTTCGTCGCGAGGCCCAGGCAGTGGCAGGCCTGAACCACCCCACCATCGTCGCGGTTTATGACACCGGTGAGCATGTCATGGACGATCAGCTGCGTGACAGTGCGCATCTGCCCTACATAGTCATGGAATACGTCCATGGGAAGACGTTGCGGGAATTGATCCGCAGCAAAGACATCTCCACGGATCAGGCCATCGAGTACACCATGGGTGTTTTGTCTGCCCTTGACTACAGTCATCGCGCAGGAATCGTCCACCGCGATATCAAGCCGGCCAACGTCATGGTCACCCAGGATGAGCACGGTGTTCTGGGCCAGGTGAAGGTCATGGACTTTGGTATCGCCAGGACCATGTCCGATGCTGCTGCGACGATGACCCAAACCCAGACGGTCATGGGCACGGCCCAATACCTCTCGCCTGAGCAGGCTCTCGGTGAGAGCGTGGATGCCCGCAGCGACCTCTACTCGGCCGCCTGCCTTCTGTTTGAAATGCTCGCCGGGCGTCCGCCGTTCACGGGCGACTCTCCGGTCTCCGTGGCCTACCAGCACGTGCGTGAGCTACCGCCAGCACCCAGCAGCTTCAATGCGGAACTTTCACCTGCCCTTGACGCGCTATTGACGCACGCCTTGGAAAAGGACCGCACACGCCGATTCCAGAATGCCGCCGCGTTCCGTCGCGCGCTCCGGGCCGCCGAAACCGGCACAATGCCCACCATCATCGCAGCCCCCGTGCCCGCCCCAGTACCTCTGGCGGCTGTGCCTCAAGCTCCCAGCGCTCCCACTCATGACTTGTCTGTCACGGACGACGGCGGACCCTCCACTCGTGCGATGGCGAAAGTCATGGCTGGGGGAGCCTTGACCACCGACGTAGGCGAACCCGAGAACCTTGGGGAGGTTGCTCCAGCCCAGAAACGACGCCGCAGGGCGTGGATGGTGTCCCTGTTCGTTCTGCTGGCGCTTATTTTGGGCGGTGGTGGTGTGCTGGGATATAACTTGGTCAACGCGAAGCCGCCAGCCGTGCAGCAGATTTCTGTACCCGCACTTACGGGGCAGAGTCTCGATACTGCCATGTTGCAATTGCGCGATCTTGGCATGGTGCCACACAGCACCGAAGAATTTTCCGCGGAACCCGAGGGTGAAGTCATTCGGACATTTCCCCAGGCAGGCGCACAGCTAGACCCGGGCGCCGACGTCGAAGTGTTCGTTTCCAAGGGCCCCTCGGAAGTTCAGATACCTAAGGAAATAGCCGGGCGAACGGAGGCTGAGGTCCGCTCCAGCATCACAGCACTGGGTCTGACGATAAACCTTAACGACATGGTCAATGATCCTCAGATCGGAGCCAATCTTGTTGTGACGTCCGATCCAGCCCCCGGTACGACCGTCCCTGCTGGCACCAAGGTCACCCTAAAGATTTCCACCGGTCAGGTCCTGATGCCATCATTGTTTGACCTAACCAAGGATCCGGCAAGTGTAAAGAAAACCGTCACGGCCGCCCTGAAAAAGGTTTCACCGTATTTGGAAGTGACTTTTGAGGAAGCCGAGAATGCTGTCGTCACGCCCGGCATGGTCACGGCCCAATCAATCGCGGCCAGCACACCCGTTGCGCAACATACAACCGTCATAGTGACCCTGGCCAAGGCTCCTGCAACGCCGGAGCCCTCGCCCACCACCGCGCCGGTGGAAACCCCCACGGCCACAGCAACCCCGTCTGCAAAAAGGACCAAGGGGCAGGGTTAATTTCCGGTATGCGCTGGCCGGACCGGTCAGCTGTTGATCAGCGGGCTCAGCGTTGCCGCCTTGGCCGCGGCTCCAGCCATCCCCAAGGATTCAAGCCAGTTGCCCAACATGGTGTATCCACCCTCGGTGAGAACAGATTCCGGATGGAACTGGACCCCGCACAGGGGTGCGCTCTTGTGCGCCAAACCCATGATCACGCCGTCGGCCGTTTCTGCTGTCACCTCCAGCACCTCGGGGATGCTGCCCGGGACAGCTGAAAGCGAATGGTAGCGGGTTGCGGTGACCGGACTGGGCAGGCCAGCAAACACACTCGTGCCGTGGTGGTGAACCTCGCTGGTCTTTCCATGCATGAGCTGCTCCGCATGGGTAACCACACCGCCATAGGCCTCGGCCAGGGCCTGGTGGCCAAGGCAAACACCCAACATGGGCTTGGCATTCTCACCGCACCACTTGATCAATTCGATGCACACGCCGGCCTCGGTCGGGGTGCCGGGGCCGGGGGAGACCAGGACGCCGTCGCGCGCACTGGCAAGCTCGATGGCTTCTCCCAGGGTGACGTCGTCGTTGCGAACAACCGTCGTCTCTGCCCCTAGTTGCTGCAGGTAGCCGACCAGCGTGTAGACAAAGCTGTCGTAGTTATCAATGACTAGAATCCGCACTGACATGTCAGACTCCACCGCCAATCGTTGAATCGGTAAGAGGGTTGAACTGGCTCAACCAGGGGAAAATGAATTGCATCAACACCAGGACCGCGGCCGCCAAGAAAAGGACGGCGGTGATGATGCGGAACCATAATGGCCCCGGAAGATGCCTAAAGATCCAGCCGTACATGCTCAGCCTTTCTGGTTCGCTGCGACTTGGGCTGCAATGGCGGCAGGAGGGCCTGCACTGGCGGGCTGCCAGGATTCCATGATCGAGTAGGCAATGATGCGTTCCTCGGCACCAAAGCGGGGGTTGCAGCTTGTCATGGTCATGAACCGCTCGGTAGGCGTTGCGCCTGCTTGCGTGGGCACGGGCAGCAACACATCTCCACGGCTTGGCATCACGATCTGGTTGTTGCGGAACACGTAGGTGAAATAGCCGTCCTTGGTCTGGACATAAATCTTGTCACCCGGCACTAGGGTATGAATGGCGTCCAGGACGGCGCCGTGTGTCTGGCGATGGCCGGCAACCGCAAAGTTTCCAACGCCTCCGGGCATGGTCGAGCTGTCATAGCGCCCCAGTCCCAGGGTATCGAGCTGAGCCTGTTCCACGCCCTCCACCAGGGGCCTGCTGTACGTGGGTCCGAAGCGCGGGATATAGACAACACCAAAAACGGCACTCGGATCCGAGGGTTCCGCCATGACGACGGGCTGGCCGTAGTCTGTGGGTGAATCCGCTGCGGGGGGAGTAACGGGGCCTTGGAAATCTTGGGCAAACTGTGAAACGGCCGCCTGCTGCGCGGAGTTGGCTTCGATGTTGGTCCACCACAGTTCCCACACAACAAAAAGCAATAGGATGACACCACAAGTAATCAGAAGCTCACCTACGACCTGGACCAGGGTGCGGAAGAATCCTTGTGCGGGGCGCTGAGCGCGCTTTCGCCGATCGGAGCGCTTTCGGCGGTCTCGAACTCTTGCATTGCCGGAGATCAGCTCATCAACGCCCACAGCTTTGTCGACATGGCTTGGCGAGTGAGCCACGCGGGTCTCCTGACTGAAGTTGGGCGGTAAAGTCATGCAATCTGGGGCTGCACTAAATACAGCTAGAATTACGACAACAATACCGGCAGTTCACCGACCTGGAACAATTCCCGCAACAACATCACAGGTAATGAACCGCCCGTCAACCCACCGAGTGGATCGTCATGTCGGTCCCAATGTCAAGGAGCTCCTGTGCCCGAGTCAAAACCGCGTCGCCGCCCCGCAAAGGCCCCGGTTCAAACGCCTTCCGCCAAAACACAGCAGCCCAACGCCGTTTGGTTCCTTCCGGTCATGGTCACCCTGATGCTGGTAGGTCTGGCCTGGATCATCACCTATTACATCTCGGACGGAAAGTTTCCGATTCCCAATATCAGCAACTGGAACATCGGCATAGGCTTTGGAATAGCGTTGGCCGGCTTCATGATGACGACCCGCTGGCGCAGCTAAGCCTCAAGGTTCACTTTCCTCTTTTGCTGGAATTTTTCTGCTTTACCGAAGCGTTCTCAACGTAGCGCCCTTCAGTACTCACTGCGGCACGGCCCGGCACATCACCGGCCGTGCCGTTGTCGGTTTCAATGCAGCGGCTCCGGATAACATCATTCTGCCCGGCATTTTCTGGGCTGGATTCATCTTGACTGGACCTTGTGCCGCCCTACTCTCCAAATCACCATAATCCGCCCGCAGCTTTTACTGACGAAGGCCCCTGCCGGGGGAGGACAGGGGCCTTCGTGCCTTTCGAATCGGCAGTCAGCTGGGGGACTGACCACCGCCCTCCTCTAGCGCCTACTCAGCGTTAGGAAGCTTTTCCTTCTGTTTCAAGGATCCGTACATCAAGGTTGTTTCAGGGTTGAAAATGGTGGCGCCTAGAATGATCACACATGAGGTCCTCCCTGAAAGTGAGGCCGTGTGCACGGGACTTGCACCATCATGATAGGGAGATCTTCGCCGGTATGACTCGAGTGGTGACTACCTAGTTTTTTGGGGTCCACCACTCTATTCCTGTTTATTCCGGCAGCTCACTACTTATGAGTGCTTAAGCCTGACGCCTTCTTTTTCGGCTTCATAGTTCAGGAGCCCGGCCAACTGCTCACGTGACTGAATGTCCAACTTGATAAAGGTCCTGTAGAGGTGGCCTTCAATGGTTCGCAGTGAGACATTGAGCCTCGCCGCAATGGCATTATTTGACTCTCCTTGAGCAACCAGCAAGGCTATTTGGTGTTCCCGTCGGGTCATCTTCGGCTGGTCCATGGTTTGGAAAACCGGGGATACCAACCCTGGCATCTGTTCCCGCATGGCAACTACCTTGCTGGCAGTTTTACGGCTCTTGTGAACTTTTCCACTGTCATGGAATTTCTTCAGTGCGTGAGTTGCCAGTTCTACGGCAATCAGTTCAAAGCCGAATTCCATGGCTGTGGCGCTGGCCCGGTCAAGGCTTGCGGGATCCTGAGAACGCATGGCCGTCGACCAATTGACGAAGAACTCTTTACTGCCTGATTCCAGCTTTTTCGCCACCTCAACAAGTCGGCCGATCGCAGCGGTATCCCCAACCCGCACCATGAGAGAAAGGACTGTCAGTTCGATTCCGAAATATCCATGAGCCTGGCATTCACGCTGCAGGCTCCGCAGCCGGGACATACCTAGATCCGTTTGGCCGGTCATGAACTGTGAAGCAGCGGCGTAGGCCGCACTCTCCAAAGCATAGAATTTTCCGCTGCGCCGGCCAAGTGTCGCCAGCTGCGCTAGGCACTCTTGCGAGCCCTTCAGGTCCCCTCGCATCACGCGACAATAGGCCATCAATCCCAGCCCCGTGGACAGCACGGACCAGGGATCGTAATTGTTGAGGGCTCCCACGGCCGTTTCCAGGGAGATCAGCGCCTCTTCGATATGCCCGCGACGACATTGCATCAAGGCCGAAGCCAGGTCGCGCATCCCACCCGCATAGAGCATCATGTCTGGATTGACGAAAGTCGCCGGGTCCAGGGCTACACGCACGTGTTCCCATGCGCCGTCATAAATAAACGCTGCGACTGCGCGGGTATACGCCAGAATGGCAATGTCCGGGCGGGGAAAACCGTCCGGGCTCTCCAGGTCACCAATGACCTCGATGGCCAAAGACACGGCTGCGCTCATTTGGCCAACGGAGCTAAGAATCTCACAGTTCAGAGATTTCAGCAGCACCCTGTCACAGACATTGTCAGTCAAGGGGTGCCGTAATAGGGCTTCAATTCGTTCCCCGGCATGACCGATATCGCCCAAGGAAACCTCCTTGATGGCGCGGATAATAAGTACGTCAATCTCGGCACGTGTGGAAGCAGGACCTAAGACCACTTTTCCAAAGCGGCCTTCATAACTGGCGTACGCGTCGCTGAACCAGACCGCATAATCCTGCTCAGAGATGTGGCTCAGGTTGACGGCGCGTAGGGCATTTGCAGCCACCAGTGGTGACGTAGCCAATTCGAGAGCCCGCAGGGCAAGCATTCGTGCTTCATCCGGTAAGTTCTGATTCAGGTGTGCGATGGCCCGTTCGGCCAGCAGCGCCGCCGTATTTCCCTCGCCAACTCGCGTACTGCTGAATTGCAAGGCCTCCGTAGGGCGCATGAGCTGATTGGCCCAGACGGTGGCTTTCAGAATGCGATCTTCATCGACAGGCAGCCCACAGTCGAGGGACCACCGCGTGAAATTGATCAGCACCTCGGGGGTTGAATCGTCATCCACCAGCAGGAGTTTTGAAACTTCGCCAAAGTACCTCCGGCTGCGGCCAACGGGAATCATTCCCCTAATGGCCGACGCCGTGACTTGGCGGGCCAGGCGCATAGTGAGCAGCGCACCTGGAACTATCTCAACGAGTTCCCGTTGCTGGATGTCATCGATGGTCTCTGGCTGGGTCAGATCAAGCAAAACATCCAACGGCAGCGGGCCTGCCAGCGCCAATATCTCAAGAATGCGCCGAGTCTCCACGGGCAGCCGGTCGAGATCCATCTGCAGGAATTCCGACGACTCAGTCCCCAAAC
This sequence comes from Specibacter sp., assembly GCA_046714315.1. GTDB lineage: Bacteria > Actinomycetota > Actinomycetes > Actinomycetales > Micrococcaceae > Specibacter. The sequence continues at coordinate 25,025 of JBKKBD010000157.1, read as the reverse complement.
GGTCTTTTGGATGGTCCAGGATCCACACATTATTAACCTTCCGAAGGGACCCTTCCTCCTGTGCCCCGGCGACCAAGCCATGGAGCACCAAGGGGTTCCCCGCAGAACGGCTGGTCAGATAGTCAGCTGTAGCTCCTGCCACTTTTCCGCCCAGGAGACCTTCAAGGAAGGATTGCACGTCTCCGGGCTGCAAAGGGGCCAGCTCAAATCGCGTCAGGTGTCCATCGCGCCAGAGTTCACGAAGATAACTGTGTTGGCTTCCCGGTTGGTCCACCAAGATCAGTTTCGCGTCCGAGGACATAACTACCTGAAGAATGATGGCGGCACTTTGACTGTCCAGATACTCGGCATTGTCCACCATCAGTACGACACGGTGAGAGTTCTGGACTGCCGTAGTTATCTGATCCAGGAGGCCGTTGAGAACCTCGTAATAGTCACTGCTACGGACCAACTTTGAGCCAACCCTGGCGTTGACGGCCCCGAAGGGGATGGCGGCTAGAGCCTTACTTGCAGAGAGCCTGATGGTTACGGCGTCAGATCCCAACTCAGCCATAATCTGACCAAGCATCCACGTTTTTCCCGCACCCCGGGAGCCGACAATGAGCACGCCTCGAGTTGAGCTGGATGTCAGCTGGTTAACGATGGCCCCAACATCAGCGCGACGAGCCACACATCCTCATTTCACGTCATGAAAACCCAAACTGTCGGGCCATCAACATCAACGGCCCCACCCTGTTGTGGACGGCGCCCGTGCATGGATCCACTAAAGCTATCTTCAGTGTAGGGACACTGCACCACTTCTGCCCCCGAATAGATCACAATCCGGAAACTATCGCCCAGAATTTTGATCTTCAGTTACCGCACTGAGCGAGATCCCTTGTCCCAGTTTCCGGCAGACCCGGGAACACGCAAGGCCTACCGTGATTCAGGCCGCGGTGCCGTACGAGTAAATAGCCCTGCTTGACTTCCCACAGAGGGACGCACGAACAATCCCAAGCCGGCAAGCCAGAGTTTTGCTTCCAACAACAATCAGGCCATCGTCTGGTGAAGCGCAGCTCCGGGTCCTACACAACGAGCCGCTGGAAGAGGCAAGATTAATCACTATCCCCAAGTTCTCCACAGTGTGGATAACTTTTTCCCACACCCCACAGTCTTATCCACCGCGGTTGATAACTTGTTCGAACTATCCACAGCCCGTCTTCGAAGCTGTGGTTATCCCTAGTTGTTCACAAAGTTATCCACAGAAGTGGATAACTTTGTCTCGTCATAGCCCCGAACTCGGCAAAACTAGCGCGAGAAAGTAATCCACAGCTGTGGAATTACATGTGTGTAACTTATACCCAGTGTGTATAACCATGGGGATAAGTGTGCGTACGACGAACATAGGACTACTAGAACTACAGCCCTGTAAGTTATGCCCACATGTGGATAGTGCTGTGGATAAGTGTGGAAACGTGCGAATATGTACTCATGGAACTTGCCGGCGCCCTAGATATCCACAGAGTTTTCCCACAGCAGACAACTCAGGACCAAATTGACGAATACCGCCGGCTGAGTGCAGAGCAGGCGAGCGGCGTTGCCATTGTGAGCACTCGTCTACGTGAACGCGACTACGCAGCCACCGTGAGCTCGTATCTGTCAGTGTCCTATGACCCACCGACATTGTTGGTCAGTCTTTATGCGGAATCCCGGATAGCCCAGGCCGTGGCGGAGTCCGGTTCCTGGGCATTGTCACTTCTGACGGCACAACAAAAGGGCCAGGCCAATTGGTTGGCCAGCCCGGGGAATCCCATTGAGGGACTGCTCAACCAGATTGATTTTCGGCGCGGGCCAATCACAGGCAACGCAGTAATTGCAGGTGCCCTGGCCTATTTTGAAGTGGAAACCACGGCCGTGCACGAGGCGGCCACTCACTTATTGGTGGTTGGCAGCGTGGTGTCCATGGGAGAAGACGCGCCTTGGGACAGGGATCAGTCCCCGTTGGTTCACTACGCAGCGGACTACCGGCGTCTGAAGACCTAGGCGAAGAAGCTAGACGAGCAGGAAATTGGGGAAGGTTGAAACCTTGTAGATCGTCAAGGCCGCCAGTACCATTACGACGGCCACCATTGCGCCCCACTGAATCAAATTGCGGTTCTTGGCGGGCGCATAAGCGATCGCCACCGTGCAGAGTGCCCCGGCGATCAGGCCACCAAGATGGGCCTGCCAGGCAATGTTGGGGATGATGAATCCAATGGCAACGTTGATGGCCAGTAGAACCAGGATCTGCCGCAGGTCTCCACCCCGCTTCTTCTGCACAACAAACAAAGCACCAAAAAGGCCAAACACCGCACCCGAGGCACCAACCACGGGAGTGTCAATGGATTCCAAGTTGGAGAGCAACAGGACGCCCACGGACCCGGCAAGTGCGCTGACGAGGTAAACGGCAAGGAACCGTGCGCGCCCAAATGCTGGCTCCAAGGCGTTGCCCAGGATCCAGAGAGCGTACATATTGAAGGCAATGTGCATAAAACTGGATGAATGCAGGAATGCCGATGTGACCATGCGCCATGGCTCTGATTCCGTGAGGAATGGGGCATATGCAAAGTTCTGAAAGATAAACCCGTTGGGGATGGCCAGATCCAACGCGTACGCGGCGACACAGATCGCCATCATGATGATGGTGACCAGAGGCCGTCCCGCCCGGGCTACACCGCCAAAGATGGCACGGCGTGAGGGCACCGACTTGTTCGTTTCATGGACACAGTCCACACACTGAATTCCCACAGCTGCGCTGCGTTGGCACTCCGGGCACGTAGGCCGGCCACACCGCTGGCAACTCACGTAGGAGACGCGGTCAGGGTGACGAGGGCAAACTGGGGCGCTAGTTGAAGGCCCCGGAACCGGATAGGCAGAACTCATGAAGTGGGTCCTCAGTAGGAAACGATCGCTAGGAGAAAACAAGGATGGCTTCAGCCGCCGGATCTACAAGAACCCGGCGGCCAAAGCCATGAACGCTCAGAACAGGTATTAGAGCTGTTCGACGGTGACGGAGTTGATGACAACGTCTTCGCGCGGCTTGTCGCCGGCGCCTGTTGCAACACCTTCGATGGCGTCGACAACTGCACGGGAAGCCTCATCGGTGACATCACCGAAGATGGTGTGCTTGCCCTGGAGCCAGCTCGTGTTCACGGTGGTGATGAAGAACTGTGAACCGTTGGTTCCGCGGCCACCCTGGATGCCGGCGTTGGCCATGGCGAACTTGTAGGGGTCGTTGAAGTTCAGGTCGGGGTTGATCTCATCGTCGAACTGGTAGCCGGGGCCACCGATTCCACGGCCCAGGGGATCGCCAGCCTGGATCATGAAGTCCTTGATGATTCGGTGGAAAATGGTGCCGTTGTACAACGGGGTGGTGGTCTTTTCACCTGTGGCCGGGTGGGTCCACTCGGTGGTGCCGGTTGCCAGGCCCACGAAGTTGGCCACAGTCTTGGGAGCGTGGTTTCCAAAGAGGTTCACCACGATGTCGCCAAGGCTGGTGTTGATAGTTGCTTTTGCGGTTGGGATAGCAGTCATGGCGATATTCTGCCATGCCAAGGTGGGAAATTCCTGTCATAGATCCCCATTCCGCGCCCGGCGAACTGACAAAGGATGGAAACAGTACGGTTGGGGACGTAGGCTGAAACATGAAACTGCCGACATCTGGAGGAAATGTGAAGAAGGTTGACCGCTTTACCCAAGGTTTGGAAGACTCGCTCAATTCAGGCATGCAAAGTGCCACTGAGTGGGCAACTCCCCATGTGGAAAATGCAAAGGACTGGACCGCACCCCGAGTAGAAGCCGCCCTGGGCTGGGCCGTGCCACGCCTGGAAAAGGGCATTGAGCATGCTTCCCCCATGGTTCAAGATGGCCTTCGTAGGGCCGCCCAGTACACGGCCGACGGCGTGGCTGCCGTAACGCCGAAACTTCAGGAAGGCCTAGAAAAACTGGCACCGCGAATCTCCGACGCCGTCGACGAGGTCACGCCGCACATTCAGGGAGCCTTGGACAAGGCGAGCCCCGCTCTTACCTCGGCAAGGGACCGGGTGGTCCACGACTTTATCCCGCTGGTTTCGGACAGGATCGGCGACGCAGCACACGCCGTCGAAAGTGCTTTGGAGAAAACCAAGAATTCGCACCAAGTGGAGATAGCTGCAGCGAAGCTGGCGGGCAACAAGAAGGCGCTGGCCCGGGCCGAGAAGGCAGCTGCAGAGGCCGCCAAAAAAGTTTCGGCAGAACTCAAGAAGGCAGCAAAACAGGAGAAGAAGTCCGGCAAGGGCTGGATCGTGGTTGGCATCTTGGTTGCCGCGACGGCCGCAGGTGTAGCCGCGTGGAAGGCTTCCAAACCGGTTGCCGACCCCTGGAAGACACCAGCCCCTGTTGCCCCTGCTGCTGCTCCCACAGTTGTACCTGCTCCGGTACCGGCGGACGACGGCGAGCACACGAACGTCTCCAACGTTGCTGATACCGCAGAGGCCAAGGTGAAAGAGGCTGCCGAGTCCGTCAGTGAGAAGGTTGCGGACGGAATCGATACGCTCGAGGAAAACGCTGCCGACATTGCTTCAGACGCCAAGGACGCTGCAAAGCACGCCAAGGACGCGGTGGTTGATGCTTCAAATGACACGACGCCAAAACCGACGGCACCCAAGAAGTAGCTGTAACAGCACAACCAAATAAATTAAAGGATGGCCGGGATCGATTCGATCCCGGCCATCCTGCATGTGAGGACGTGCTATTTGGTCCTGGACCGGTTAAGGCCGCTGCGTCCCTGATGAAGAATGACAATTGCCAGACCAGCAAGAATTAAGGCCAAACCGGTATAGGTACCGGCTGGAAGTGCCTGCTTCAAGAAGACTCCAGCCAGTAAGGCAGCTCCCGGAATTTCCACAAGGATCATCATTGAAACCACCAGGGGTGACATGGTGGCAAGAAGATGGTTGAAGATCGTGTGCCCAAAAATTTGAGCGGCCACGGTGACTCCTACGATTCCCCACCACGCCTCCGGTGGGATGCTGACGAAAGGCTGCCGAAAGGCCAGGCACAGGACCAACAAGATTACCGAGCAGAATCCATAGCACAAGCTCGTGTAGACGCCTGTAGACATGCTCTTGCGGGCCTTGGACCCCGCCAAGGTATAGACAGCAGCCAGGACACCACCTACAACGGCTAGGAGGTCGCCAAGGAGCGCTTCCCTGGAAACTCCCATATCGAAGCCCGTGATGACCACAACGCCTATCAGGGCCGCTCCCAGGCCAAGCAGTACGGGCTTGGCGGGCTTGGACCCGCGGAACCACTGGAACAAGGCAATCCACGCCGCCTGCAGGCAGACAAGGGCCGTCGCCGCAGCGACACTGGTCATTTTCACCGACGTGACGAAGCAGGCGAAATGGAGCGCAAGAGCTGTCGCCGCAATAGCTGTGTATTTCAGCTCGGGCCGGCTCAAGGAGCGGAAACGCCGAGGCTCCTTGATAAGGGTTGGAGTTGCCAAAACCAGCGCCCCAAAAACATTGCGCCAGAGCGCAATGGTAAGAGCCGGTGCTGCGGTGGCTGCCATGATCGGACCAGAGGCTGAAACACCCGCAATACCCACGAGGGCCAAGAAAAATATCACTGCACAACCCGTAGATTATTTTTTACGCCCAGCGGCTGCTGGAACAATTGATGGAAACAAAAAAATAACCCTGATCCGAAGATCAGGGTTGTTCTTTATGGTGGAGGCACGGGGACTCGAACCCCGAACCCCCTGCTTGCAAAGCAGGTGCGCTACCAATTGCGCCATGCCCCCATAAAGCTCATTCAGTATATATGAAACTAATCAAAAGATTCAAATTACCGAATCTGTTGCTTTGCTCCATGTTGTCTTCACAACTTTGGATTCCCGCCATTTCTTACTTAGGAAAACCGCAGTACCTAAAGTCACGATCAAGATCAATAACTTCTTCACTACACATCATCCTTCCACAAGAACTGGTAGGTTCCGTGGGCGTACCTGGACTTGAACCAGGGACCTCTTCGTTATCAGCGAAGCGCTCTAACCGCCTGAGCTATACGCCCTCAGTGACCCTCACCGGGCCGAGACAAAACTTTACCTCACAGAATCCCAAAGTCCAAAATCGGCGGGTCCCGGGGCCTCCCGGGCCCGCCAATTCAAGGATTTTCTGATGCTACTTTGGTGCAAATACACCGTTTTGGGACTCTTAGTCGTCGGTCAGTGTCACACCAATACCGCCCACAAGGGTGGCAGAGATGTTGTACAGCCAAGCCGAAAGCACCGAAAGTGTTGTCAACAACACAACATTGACAACGGCCACGATGGTTGAGAAGGACGCAACCTGACCCAGTGAGGCGATGCTCAACAGATCGAAGGGTGTGCCACCCTCCTTGCCCTGAATGTCATTGATGAAGGAGTTGACCTTGTCGAACAGGCCGATGGTGTCCAAGACCGACCACAGGACAATGGCCGCAACAACTGTGACAATACCCAGCGCCACAGAGAGCAGGAACGCCATCTTCAGCACCGACCAGGGATCCACCTTGCTCACCAGAAGGCGGGCGCGGCGCGCCTTTGCCTTCGGGGCAGGCTTGACCAGCGTAGGTGGCGTTTTGGGCGCCGGCTTCTTGACTACGGGCTTGCCAGCCGGCGCTTTCGCTGTGGCCGGGCGCTGTGCCGGACGCTGCGCGGGGCGGGCCGGAGTACCTACCCTTGGTGCGGAACCAGGCCGCGGGATGGGGTTGTTGGTGCTCAATCGGTACCTCCAGTTATTCCGTCATTACCATTCAACGGTACTTCATCAACCTGTTGTTTTCCTTCGAGTGCACCGACTTCGGGCGTCTCAGGAGTTTCGGCTTCCGCTGAATCTTCGTCTTCTTCAAGGCCCCGCTCGGTATTCCGGGCAATGCCGATGATGCGATCGTTCTTGTCTGGCTTGGCGAAGATGACGCCCATCGTGTCGCGGCCCTTAGCTGGAACTTCGGACACGTCAGAACGTACAACCTTGCCGCCGCTCATGACCACAAGAACCTCGTCATCCTCCTGGACGATCAAGGCACCTATCAGGTCACCACGGTCTTCGACGAGCTTGGCTACCTTGATACCCAAGCCGCCGCGTCCCTGCAAACGGTACTCCTCCACAGCCGTCCGCTTGGCATAGCCACCCTCTGTGACGATGAATACGAAGGAATCATCCGTGACAACTGCGGCCGAGAGCAACTCATCGAAATCGCGGAACTTCATGCCGGTAACACCAGAGGTTGCCCGGCCCATGGGGCGGAGCGCGTCATTGGTGGCTGTGAACCTGATCGATTGCCCCTTGCGGGAAACCAGCAGCAGATCATCTGTGTCGGACACCAACTGAGCGGAAACGAGCTCGTCTCCGTCGCGAAGGTTGATGGCAATAACACCGGCCGAACGGTTGGTGTCGTAGTCCTCCAGGGAGGTCTTCTTGACCAAGCCGTTCTTGGTGGCCAGGACCAGGTACGGAGACTGCTGGTAGTCCTTGAGCTCCATGACCTGGGCGATCTTCTCGTCCGGCTGGAAGGCCAACAGGTTGGCCACGTGCTGACCCTTGGCGTCGCGGCCGGCCTCGGCCAGTTCGTAGGCCTTGGCCCGGTAGACCCGTCCCAAGTTTGTAAAGAACAGCAGCCAATGGTGGGTGGTGGTCACGAAGAAGTGCTCGACGACGTCGTCCCCGCGAAGCTGTGCACCCTTGACTCCCTTGCCGCCACGGTGTTGGGTGCGGTAGTTGTCGCTGCGAGTTCGCTTGACGTAGCCGCCACGGGTGATGGTGACAACCATTTCCTCTTCGGGAATCAGGTCTTCCATGCTCATGTTGGGGTCATAACCCATCATGATTTCCGTGCGGCGGTCATCGCCATATCGGGCGGTGATGTCTGCCAGTTCGTCGCTGACAATGCCGCGCTGGATTTCCGGGTCCGCCAGAATTCGGTTGAACTCGGTGATCATGGTTTCCAGCACGTTGTGCCTGTCGGTGATCTTTTGGTGTTCCAGAGCCGCCAGTCGGCGAAGCTGCATATCCAAGATCGCCTTGGCCTGGATCTCATCGATATCCAGTAACTGGATCAAGCCGTCGCGGGCTTCTTCGGTCGTCGAGGAGCGTCGGATCAGGGCAATGACTTCGTCGAGGGCATCCAGGGCCTTCAACAGTCCACGCAAAATGTGCGCCTCTTCCTCGGCCTTGCGCAGGCGGAAGCGGGTGCGTCGAACAATGACATCCATCTGGTGCGTGACCCAGTGCCGGATGAAGGCATCCAACGGCAGGGTGCGGGGCACGCCGTCAACAATGGCCAGCATGTTGGCGCTGAAGTTCTCCTGCAGCTGGGTGTGCTTGAACAGGTTGTTCAACACAACCTTTGCCACCGCGTCACGCTTGAGGACGACCACCAATCGCTGGCCGGTACGTCCGGAGGTCTCGTCCCGGAGGTCGGCGATGCCGGTTATCTTGCCGTCCTTGACCAGATCAGCAATCTTGATGGCCAGGTTGTCAGGATTGGCCTGGAACGGCAGCTCGGTAACGACCAGGCACGTGCGACCCTGAATTTCCTCAACATTGACTACAGCACGCATGGTGATGGACCCACGCCCAGTGCGGTAGGCATCTTCAATGCCCTTACGGCCCAATATCTGAGCGCCAGTGGGGAAATCAGGACCCTTGATTCGCTCGATCAGAGCCTCAAGCAGTTCCTCGCGACCCACGGTGGGGTTGGCCAGGTACCACTGCACGCCATCGGCAACTTCACGCAAATTGTGTGGCGGAATATTGGTGGCCATACCCACAGCAATGCCTGATGATCCGTTGACCAAAAGGTTCGGAAACCTTGCAGGCAGAATCTTGGGCTCTTGGTTCTTGCCGTCATAGTTGTCCTGAAAATCAACGGTTTCTTCGTCGATGTCCCGGACCATTTCCATGGCGAGCGGAGCCATTTTGGTTTCGGTATAACGCGGCGCAGCAGCACCGTCGTTCCCTGGTGAACCAAAGTTGCCCTGTCCCAAAGCCAAGGGATAACGCATGGTCCAGTCTTGGATCAAACGCACCAAAGCGTCGTAAATCGAGCTATCGCCGTGGGGGTGGTACTGGCCCATGACCTCGCCAACAACGCGCGCACACTTGTTGAATGATCGCTCCGGGCGGTAACCGCCGTCGAACATGGCGTAGAGCACGCGGCGGTGCACAGGCTTCAATCCGTCACGAACGTCGGGGAGGGCACGGCCCACGATGACAGCCATGGCGTAGTCAAGGTACGAGCGCTTCATCTCCTCCTGGAGATCAATTTGCTCAACCTTGTCATGCAGTACATTTCCTTCAAGAACGTCGTTTCCCGTGGTGTCCACGGTAGCTTCTGAAGGATCCTGAGGTGTTTCGTCGCTCATAATCTTGTATATTCCATTCGCAATATATGTCTGAATTTCTCTATAACTAGTGGGCTATATCTAACCCTTGCTAGATGTCGAGGAACCTGACATCCTTGGCGTTTTGCTGAATAAAGTTGCGTCGTGATTCAACGTCTTCGCCCATGAGGGTGGAGAATACTTGGTCCACCTCGGCTGCATCGTCCATCGTGACCTGAAGCAAGGTGCGGTGTTCAGGGTCCATGGTTGTGTCCCAGAGCTCGGTGTAGTCCATCTCTCCGAGACCCTTGTAACGCTGAATACCGTTGTCCTTGGGGATACGCCGGCCGGCTGCAGCTCCCGAGGCCAATGCGGCGTCTCGTTCCTTGTCGCTGAAGACGTAGTCGTGGGGCGCGTTGGACCATTTGATTCGGTACAGCGGCGGCTGTGCCAAGTACACGTATCCGTTTTCAATCAACGGTCGCATGTAACGGAACAGCAAGGTGAGCAGCAAGGTGGTGATGTGCTGACCATCAACATCGGCATCCGCCATCAAGACGATCTTGTGGTACCGGGCCTTGTTGACATCAAAGTCCTCACCAATACCTGCACCGAAGGCCGTGATCATGGCCTGAACTTCGGCGTTGCCAAGGGCTCGGTCAAGGCGGGCTCGCTCCACGTTGAGGATTTTTCCTCGCAGCGGCAGGATGGCCTGTGTTGTTGGGTTCCTTCCGCGGACAGCGGAGCCGCCTGCAGAGTCACCCTCAACAATGTAAATTTCTGACAGTGCCGGGTCCTTGGACTGGCAATCCTTGAGTTTTCCAGGCATTCCGCCGGATTCCAGCAGTCCCTTGCGTCGGGTGCTTTCCCTAGCCTTTCGGGCAGCCAATCGAGCCATCGAAGCCTGGATCGACTTGCGAATAACATCGCGTGCGGGGCCGGGGTTGCGTTCGAGCCAATCGCCCAGGCCATCGGTGACAACACGCTGAACAAAGCCCTTGACCTCTGAGTTACCCAGTTTGGTCTTGGTCTGTCCCTCGAACTGCGGCTCCGAGAGCTTCACTGAGATAACGGCTGTCAGACCTTCACGGATGTCATCACCGGTGAGGTTGTCATCCTTTTCCTTGATGATGTTTTTCTCACGAGCGTAGCGGTTGATCAACGACGTCATGGCGGCACGGAAGCCTTCTTCGTGTGTGCCACCCTCATGCGTGTTGATGGTGTTCGCGTAGGTGTGAACACTTTCGGAGAATGAGGTTGTCCACTGCATTGCGATTTCCACGGCCATGCTGCGGCTGGAGTCCTCGGTTTCGAAGGCAATGACGTCTTCGTGGACAGGCTCGTATTTCTTTGAGGTATTCAGGTGCTTGACATAATCAAGCAGGCCATCTGTGTACTGGTAGACAACAACGCGCTTACCAGTTACTACGTCCTTGCCTTCCGGGATGGCGTCCAAATCTGGATCTTCATCCGGTGCTTCCGATACGGCGCGCTCATCGGTCAACGAGATCTTCAGGCCCTTGTTCAGGAACGCCATCTGCTGGAATCGTGCCCGCAGGGTCTCAAAATCAAACTCGACGCTCTCGAAGATGTCAGGATCAGCGTAGAAAGTCTGGGTCGTGCCAGTCTCAGTGGTTGTCTCGCCCTTAACCAAGGTGCCCTGAGGCTTGCCGCCATCGGCAAAACTCATGCGCCATACAAAGCCTTGGCGGCGAATTTCAGTATTAACCTGACGCGAAAGCGCGTTAACCACGGAAATACCGACACCGTGCAGACCGCCGGAGACCGCGTAGCCGCCACCACCAAATTTTCCACCAGCGTGCAGGATGGTCATGACTACCTCGACCGTGGGTTTGCCTTCTGTGGGGTGAATATCCACAGGAATGCCACGACCGTTATCAATCACTCGAACTCCGCCGTCGGCGGTCAAGGTGATGTCGATGTGATCGCAGTAGCCGGCCAGGGCTTCATCTACAGAGTTGTCCACCACTTCGTATACCAAGTGATGCAAACCGCGCGGACCCGTTGAACCAATGTACATACCCGGGCGTTTACGGACGGCTTCCAAGCCCTCCAAAACGGTGATATCGCTGGCACCATAGTGACCGTCATCCGCAGCAGCAGGTGCTTCGGTGCTTGGCGCCGCGCTTGGCTGCGTGTCTTCCTGCTCTGGATTCACGGCACTATCCGAATTGTTCGTCGTCACAGGCGCGTTCGACCCCTCTTGTTGTTCAGCTCGATTGCCTGCATGGGAACGGGCACACGACTGTCACTTGCCTGTGCATCGATTCCTCTGGGAAGGCATATAAATACCGCTCTCAACTTAACCAAGGAAACCTGCCACAGCGCCGCGGAGAGACGGTTATGTTTAGATTCTACCTTGCAACTGGTTCAGATAGGGTCTCAACGTGCCCTGAAACGCCAAAAAAGCGGCATAGAACGCAATTGTGGAACCATCTTTAAGGAGATGTACGCCCCATGGGGTTTGAATGCCCCTACAGCGCGTTGGCCGATTTCGCGACGAGCGCCTTGATGCTATCCATAAGTGTCCCGAGGGCCCCGTCCCTTGACGTTTCGGAACCCCTTGCGCCAACTCGGTGCTGCCGGACCCAGAACAAGAATCTTTGTGACAACTCCCAGGCCCAAGTCCTCATCAAACTTTGCCAACAGTGAGGAAGCCAACAACCGCAATTGTGTTGCCCAGCTGGTTGAATCACACCGAACGTGAAGTGTGGTTGCCTCAAAACTCTCCGGCTGACAATGCGCAGCAATATCCGGACCGACTAGGGTGTCCCACTGCGCCATGACCGAACCAACAGCGAGTGGGGAACTCCATCCACGATCGGAGACAAGCCGGCTGACAACGTTTCCTAATCCTTGCGGATCCCTACCTCCACCATATTTGGCATCCAGAAACGGCTTACGTTTCGCCTTGGGGACTGATTTCTCACCCAAACGGCTTCTAGGAATTCGTAGCTCCCCGCGGCTTTTGGCAATGCGTCGCATTCTGTTCAGGGCAGCCTGTGCCGCATCAATCTCGATGGTGTGATCGGCAGCAGCAGCCTGCTTGCGCCGTTTTTGACTTGTTGGATCATCGTCCGAGGAGCCAAGCGGCCGCTCATTCATCGGGGACAACTCCACCAGGGATCACCTGGATTGTCGATCCTGATAGCTCTTCAGGGATGTCGCCACCGACTGCTGCTGTCACCAGAACTTGTTCCGCAGAAGCGACCATGGCCGCCAGTTTTCGGCGGCGCTGCGTGTCCAATTCGGCAAATACATCATCGAGGATGAGGATCGGCTGGTTTCCTTCGACGTGCTTATCTTCATCAAGTACATGGAAGGAAGCTAGGCGAAGCGCCAATGCTATTGACCAGGATTCGCCGTGTGATGCGTACCCGCGGGCAGGGGCAAGCCCCAGAAGCAGGTCAAGTTCGTCACGGTGCGGCCCTACCAATGACATTCCGCGTTCCAATTCCCTGGTTCGAGACCGGATCAGTTCAATCCTGTACTTTTCGGCCAATTCATCGATAGTCAACGGCGAAAGATCTTCGACATCATCCTCAGCGGCACCAGCTGCGGCCTGGGGTTCGCCAAGCGTGTTGGGAGATGCGCCGTCGTAGGTATCAGACTGGTCAGCATTCTTTGGCAGGTCAAGACTGCTGCGGTAAATGGCCCGCAAAACCTTGGACCCGTCGGTCAATTGGGCGTAAGCCTCTGCCATGTGCGGGCGCAGCCGGTTGAGTAGATCCAGCCTTGCAGCTAAGAGGTTCGCCGCTGCAATCGCAAGGTGCTGATCCCAAACGTCCAGTGTTGACAGATGCGATTCTGAGACCCCCGCACGGGAAAAATGTTGTGATCGCGCGGATTTCAGCAAGGCATTCCGCTGTTTCAGGACGCGATCATAGTCACTGCGGGTACCCGCGTGCATAGGCGACAAGACCACCAACAAGTCATCTAAAAAACGACGGCGATTCCCAGGATCGCCCTTGACCAGGGCCAAATCTTCCGGGGCAAACAGCACTGTCCGACACAAACCAAGAACTTCGCGCGAACGAACCGGATTTGCCCGGTTAATTCGTGCTCGATTCGCACGCGTGGCATTGATTTCCAACTCGACCATGACTTTTTGCTCGGCCCGAACCAGCTGGGCGCGAATGAGCGCGCGCTCGGTTCCAAACCGCAAAAGCGGTGCATCCTGGCTGACGCGATGGGATGAGAGCGTCGACAAGTAGCCGATCGCTTCCACCAGATTGGTTTTACCCAAACCATTCGAGCCAACAAGAACCGTGACACCTGGTGCAAGCGTCAAATCAACTTGGGCATAACTGCGGAAATCAGTGAGGGATAGATGTTCAAGATACATGGAGCTGGGATTTATCCACTACTAGGAACCTGCTGGTTTTGTGGCATGCCCACCAAATTGGTGGCGCAGTGCCGAAACCATCTTCATTGCCGGGGAATTGTCTTCACGGGATGAGAAACGGGCGAAGAGTGCAGCGGTAATCGCTGGAGCTGGTACGGCATTGGCGATCGCTTCCTCAACGGTCCAGCGGCCTTCGCCCGAATCTTCGACGTAATCATCAATGGATTCCAGGCCGGGATCTTCATCCAATGCCTTGACCATCAGGTCCAAAAGCCAGGATCGGACAACTGTCCCCTTTTGCCATGCCCGGAATGTGCCCGGCAAGTCCTGGATAATTTCCTTCTTCGCGAGAAGTTCGTAACCTTCCGCGTAGGCCTGCATCAGGCCGTACTCGATGCCATTGTGCACCATCTTGGCGTAATGGCCGGCTCCAATATCCCCAACGTGAACGAGGCTGTCGGCCCTTTCGCCTTCCGGTCGCAATACGTCCAAAACGGGCAGAACTCGCTCGAAATTATCGACAGAACCGCCGGCCATGAGGCCATAACCGTTTTCCAAGCCCCAGACACCGCCGGAAACACCAACATCCATGAAGCCGATGTTTTTGGTTGCCAGCATCACGCCGTGCTTTTGGTCTTCGGTGAACCTTGAATTCCCACCATCTACGAGCAAATCGCCCGGCTCCAGCAAATCGGAGAGCTCCGTGATGACTGCCGTGGTGATGTCCCCCGAAGGAACCATGACCCAAATAAGCCTTGGAACTGGAACAGCCTTGATTAATTCGGCAAGAGATGCGGCATCGCTAACCTCAGGATTGCGGTCAAAGCCAGTGACCTCAATTTGTCCTGCACGCAAGCGAGCCCGCATGTTGAAGCCCATTTTTCCAAGTCCGACGAGTCCAATATGCACGTTCGTATCTCTTTTCCGAGGGTTGGTTCTGATGCTGGGAAAACGGCCGAAAGGCGGCAAGTTGGAAGTTACTGGTTAGGCAACCTTACGGGCATAACCAGGTAGCGGTACTCGTCGCGGCGTTCGCCATCAAGGGTATCTTGGGCGCTCAACATTGCAGGCTTTGGTGCTGAGGTGAATGAGAATCTGACGTACTTGCTGTCAAAAGCGCTCAAACCTTCACTGAGGTAGTGCGGGTTGAACGCGACAGTGATTTCCTCACCAAAGAGGGAAGCTTCGAGGTTCTCCGAGGCCTGTGCGTCTTCGCCGGTTCCGGCGTCCAAGGTCAGCTGACCGTCGGTAAAGATCAACCGCACTGGGGTGTTGCGTTCAGCGACCAAGGAAACTCGACGAACAGCTTCAGCCAATGCGTGGGTTTCAACCGTTGCATGGATTGGTGTGGTATCTGGGAATAGCGAACGGATCTTTGGGTAGTCGCCGTCAACAAGCAAGGATGTTGTCCGGCGACCACCGCTTTCAAAACCGATGAGTTCGCTGTTTTCCGAAAGCGCGATGTTGATGTTTCCGGAACTACCCAACGTTTTTGCCACTTCGCTAAGCGTCTTGGCTTTGACTAGGGCACCGGCGGAAATGTTCGGAGAGCTGGGGTTCCAACGAATTTCACGAAGCGAAAGGCGGTACCTGTCGGTTGCCAGCAACGTAATGAGGTCTCCTTCGATTTCCATTTTCACACCTGTGAGAACGGGAAGGGTGTCGTCCTTGCTTGAGGCAATGATGACCTGTGAAACAGCCTGCGCAAATGCTTCGCCGTCAACGGTTCCGCTGATTTCCGGAAGTGCGGGCAGCTCGGGGTAGTCAGCTACCGGCATGGTTGCCAAATGGAAGCGGCTGCTACGGCAGGTCAGAGTGACTTTATTGCCGTCGGTTTCAACTTCCACAGGCGCTGCGGGAAGGCTGCGACAGATGTCTGCCAACAAACGTCCGGAGACCAGGATGGTCCCCTCTTCGGATATGTCAGCGGGAATTTGGAGGCGTGCTGAGATCTCGTAGTCGAAGCTGGCCAGGCTTAGCGTTCCGGCTTCGGCTTTGATCAGTAGTCCTGAAAGGACAGGAACTGGAGGGCGGGGTGACAAGGATCGTGCGGCCCAGCTGACTGCTTCGGTCAGAACATCCCGTTCGACTCGGAACTTCACGGAAGGGTGCCGCCTTTCATGGTGCGAAAAATTTCATTGTGCTTTTTGGCAGAGCCTGACGAAGGGATCCTGACCAAGTTTGAATTACATGCTTGGTGACAGCTTAGCCCCTAGACGTGACCACTTGGTCATTGGTCAAGGCATCTGAGGACAGGCTCGATGGGTGATGGGTGAATGTTCTTTGAAACGAAGAATTCTTGTAGTTCGTAGTGTTAATAAGTCCTGTGGATACTGTGGATAACTGCTTCTGGCGTTGTGGTTTGGCTGATGTTGCCTGTGCACAGCCTGTGAGGCCCCACCGCTTGATGTTGTGAGGAGCGGTGGAGAACTTTTTTAGCAGTTTTAATGATCCACAGCTATCCCCAGAGTTATCCGCAGGGTGTGGGTAGTTGTGCCCCTGTTATCCACAGGACTGTCCACAGCTGTTAATTTCTCAGATTTTTTTAATCCGCACTGCGGATTAGCCCTCGCGCTGCTGCTGTTTGATCTTGTTAGTCAGTTCGGTGACCTGGTTGTAGATGGCACGTCGTTCAGCCATCAGTTCGCGGATTTTGCGATCCGCGTGAATAACGGTGGTGTGATCCCGACCGCCAAATTCCTGGCCAATCTTCGGCAAAGACATGTCAGTCAGCTCTCGGCAGAGGTACATGGCAATCTGACGCGCCGTCACAAGAGTCCGGGTCCTGGACTTGCTGCACAGCTCTTCTAGGGAGATGTTGAAGTAGGCAGCGGTCTGTCCGAGAATGGCCGTTGAAGTGATTTCTTGGGCGCCATCATCCGTAATGAGGTCCTTAAGTACTAATTCGGCCAGACCAACATCCACCGGCTGACGATTCAGGCTCGCAAAGGCCGTGACTCGAATCAAGGCACCTTCAAGCTCACGGATGTTGGTGGAGATTTTCGAGGCAATGTACTCCAGGGCATCATCCGGGGCGGACAGGCCTTCGCCAATGGCCTTCTTACGCAAAATAGCGATGCGGGTTTCCAACTCTGGCGGCTGGACATCCGTCAACAGGCCCCACTCGAAGCGTGAACGCATGCGTTCCTCAAACCCTTGAAGGCGCTTGGGTGGAAGGTCAGAGGTAATGACTACCTGTTTGTTGTGGTTATGCAAGGCGTTAAAGGTGTGGAAGAACTCTTCCTGGGTGGCATCCTTGTTCGCGAGGAACTGGATGTCATCGATCAGGAGAATATCCACGTTGCGGTACAGCTGCTTGAAACTGGCACCTTCATCATCCCGAATCGAGTTAATGAAATCGTTGGTGAACTCCTCAGAATTCACGTACCGCACCCGAATACCCGTATAGAGGCGCCGAGCGTAGTGGCCAATTGCATGGAGAAGGTGGGTTTTACCCAAGCCGGAATCACCGTAGATGAACAACGGGTTGTACGCCTTGGCCGGCGCCTCGGCGACCGCCACTGCTGCGGCGTGGGCGAATCGGTTTGATGAGCCAATCACAAAGGAGTCAAAAACATACTTCGGATTTAGTCGGCCGAATTCCTGTGAGGTGCTGGGGAGCATAGGTGCGGGTTTGGAAACGTGCTCGGCGGGCTCAGTGTGCGCGGACCGGCTTGAGAGCTCCGAACGTTCTGCTCGGGTGGCCGTGGGAACCTGATCAGGTTCTTCTTCCTTAACCGGGGGGACTAGATCTGAATTGACGCTAAAGGCACAGCTGATCTCCTCAGAGAATACCTGCGACAAGGCGTCTTTGAGCGCCGTGTTCAGCTGATTCTGGAGAACTTCCCTTGTGAGCTCATTGGGAACGGCTACCAACAAGGTGTTGCCGATCAGGCCCTGGGGTTGAGTCAGTACTACAAACCCACGCTGCCGTGGAGAGACTCGCTCATCCTGCTCAAGGATTCGGATGACCCGCCGCCAAGAACTTCCAACGTCATTGATGTCCTCAGTGCTCATCGAGAGTTCCGTCCTTACTGCCGGTTGGTGAACCGGAATGCTTGTATTTGCGCGCTTACTGCACGTGACTTCGGTTACACATCGCGGGCCTGCGAGTTGGATGTGCAGACAACTGTCGAATCGCAGTAATCCACAGAGTTATGCACATAGGTGGATAACTTGCTACGGGCCAAGCCTAGAGGATGAAAACGCTAGAAGATAGCGAGGGAAAGGGGTTGTGGATAAATATCACAGGAGGGCCCGGATTTGGGCGCCATCCACAGGTGTTGTCCACGTCGTTATACACAGCTGTGGATTACGTTGGCGCATCCCTGAAGGTGCTTGCAGGCCGAGAGGATCCCCAAATTCACGTTGGAAATTCGTTGATCACCAATCTGCGGTTTGACTGCGAGGCCTTGCGTGACCTAACGTTGTGAAGTCCCATGTGTCTGCTTTGCGCTCTATGCGTGCGCTTCTTTCTAACGAGAAGCGAGAAGCGGGCATCCATTTACTTAGCGTCGACCCCTTTCTTACCTGTTAGCTACGGGCAAGGCGCATCTTTGATTGTCTTGGAGTAACTACCGTGAGCAAGCGGACTTTTCAGCCGAACAACCGCCGTCGTGCCAAGAAGCACGGCTTCCGCCTTCGTATGCGCACCCGCGCTGGCCGCGCCATTTTGGCAGCCCGCCGCACCAAGGGTCGCGTAGAGCTGTCGGCCTAAACAATAACTGCTTGACGATTCGTCGAGCCTTACTGAAGTAGCGGTAGATCGCAAGGTGCTAGCCACCAAGAATAGAATGCGGACTTCCGCCAACTTCTCACATACTGTACGTTCCGGCGTCCGCAATGGACGCCGGAACGTAGTGTTATATATGGTGTCCACTTCTCCCGATGAACCCAGCCAGGTTGGGTTCATCGTGGCGAAAACTGTTGGGAACGCTGTGACCCGCAATCTCGTTAAAAGGAGACTGCGGGAAATAGTTGTCGAAACAGTCAGGCAGCATCCCTACGGAGTCAATGTAGTTGTACGGGCTTTGCCCGTTTCTGCTGACGCCTCCTTCGGTGATCTTGTCGCGGACTATCGCAAGGCATTTTCCAGCGCTTCCTCCCGTTTACACGGGAAAGGTGGACATGCTTTGCCGCAGGCACCAACACATACAGTAGATTAAGGTTGACGTGTCAAAAGGAGACGAGGCTTTGTGATTTCCTCACAAACGCAAGGCAGTGCGCCCAAGTGGCTACTCGCCGTCGCGATCTTCTTGTGGCATGTTCCTCGCAACATTCTTATTATCATTTTGAAACTGTACCGGCGCGTCGTCTCACCCATGTATGGGCAGGTGTGCCGGTTTTTTCCGTCATGTTCGGCTTACGCCCTGGAGGCCGTGACCGTTCACGGTGCCATTAAGGGCAGTTGGTTCGCCGCGCGGCGGATTGTTCGTTGCCACCCCTGGAGTGCAGGCGGGCTGGATCCGGTACCTTCGCCGGCAATTGTTGATTGGGATGACCCTTCCACGGTGCCCATGATTGTCCAGCTGAACCACCCGCACGTTTTTCTGGCCAAGCAACAGGAAACACAAAGCCGCAACGCGGCTTGAGGAGATTAGAAAAGAAATATGGGCTTCTTCGATACAATTCTGTTCCCCTTCAAATGGCTCGTGTCATGGATCATGGTGCAATTCCATGATGGCTTGACCTTCCTTGGCCTCGATGCAGCCTCCGGTGTTACATGGACGTTGTCCATCATCGGGCTGGTGCTGGTTATTCGTGCCGCCTTGATTCCGGTCTTTGTAAAGCAGATCAAGGCCCAGCGCGGCATGCAGGCATTGCAGCCGGACATGAAGAAGCTTCAGGCCAAGTACAAAGGCAAAACAGACCAGCTGTCCCGTCAGGCCATGGGCCAGGAACAGATGGCACTGTACAAGGAACACGGAACCAACCCGTTCTCCGCATGTTTGCCCATGTTGATCCAGATGCCCTTCTTCTTCTCTCTATTCCAGGTGCTTTCTGGTGTGGCCAAGGCCAACGCCGAAAGTAAGGGCATTGGCGCCATGACCCACGATCAGGTCGTCCAGTTTGATCAGGCCACCATCTTCGGCGCCCCACTCTCTGCAGCCTTCCTGCCCCAGCTCCAGGGTGGCGACCTCAACGTCGCTGTCGTTTGGCTCTCCATCGTCATGATTTTGGCCATGATCGCCTCGCAGTTCATTACGCAGAAGCAGATCATGTCTAAGAACATGTCTGAAGAAGCTATGGCCGGCCCGTTCATGAAGCAACAGAAAATGATGCTTTATGTACTGCCGCTCGTCTTCGGAATTGGTGGCGTGAACTTCCCCATCGGTGTTCTGATCTACTGGACCACCACGAACATCTGGA
The DNA here is from genome assembly GCA_046714315.1 of Specibacter sp. GTDB lineage: Bacteria > Actinomycetota > Actinomycetes > Actinomycetales > Micrococcaceae > Specibacter. The sequence goes on along the minus strand of JBKKBD010000157.1, from coordinate 4,929 downwards.
CCATGGGTCAGCAGTTCTTCGTTATCCGCCGTATGCCCACCCCCGGCTCACCTGCTTACAAGGAATACCAGAAGCGACGCGAGGCCAAGGGCCTTCCCCTTCTTGGTGCATCCAAGAAGAAGGTCGAAGAGGAGATTGAAGAAATTCCTGAGGTCAAGGGCCAGCGGACCCAGCCACAACGCAAGAACAGGAAGAAGAAATAATGCCTGAAGAAACGCAGATTGTCCCTGAGGAAGCAACCGCGACGGCTGGCACCGGTGCCAGCCGAGTGGAAGAGGAAGGCGACATTGCCGCCGACTACCTCGAGGAACTTCTGGATATTGCCGATATCGATGGCGATATCGACATTGAGGTTCGCAACGGCCGTACCTATATCTCCATCGTTGCTGAAGAGGGATCCGATTCCCTGGCAAAGCTGGTTGGCGAAGGCGGGGAAGTCTTGGATGCCCTGCAAGAACTGACGCGGCTCAGCGTACTTTCCTCAACCGAAAGCAGGTCGCGCCTGGTTCTGGATATTTCCGGATACCGCGATCGCCGCAGTGCCGAGTTGGCCAAGATTGCCAATGATGCTGCTGAAGCGATCAAGGCAGGCCAAGAATCTGTTGCCCTGGATCCCATGGGCGCTTACGAACGCAAAATCGTACACGACACAATCGCTGACCTTGGGCTCGAGTCCGAGTCCGAGGGTGAGGGTGTAAACCGCCACATTGTGGTGACAGCCGCGCAATAACGCGCGCTGAAGAAAAGTTTCCAATTGGTCCCGGCCACTGCCTAATGGGAGTGGCCGGGACTTGAAGTTAAGAGGATATAAATAGTGGTTGAACTTACTGCCCAAGAAGCCGTTGCAGCGCAACGTATCTTTGGTGATCAGCTCGATTTGGCCAAGCGCTACGTTGAGCATCTAGCAACGTCAGGCATTGAACGAGGGTTGATTGGCCCGCGCGAGGTTCCGCGTCTGTGGAGCCGGCACGTGCTGAACTGCGCCGTGGTTGCCGAGCTAATCGACGACGGCGCGAAGGTTGCCGACGTGGGCAGTGGCGCTGGCCTGCCTGGGCTGTGTCTGGCTATTGCACGTCCGGACCTCTACCTGACACTGATCGAGCCGTTAGAGCGGCGCGTGACGTGGCTTGAGGAAGTAGTCATCGACTTGGGTCTGTCCAACGTTGAGATCATCCGTTCGCGTGCTGAAGCTGCGATTGGAAAAGTTGAGTGCACGGTTGTCACCGCGCGCGCTGTCTCCGCTCTGAAGACATTGGCGCCCTTGACGATTCCGCTTTTGGGCGGCGAGGGTGAGCTGCTAGCCATTAAGGGACGCAGCGCGGAAGAGGAAATCGCCACCGCAGGCAAGACCATCAGGAATTTGGGTGGCTACGAAACGTCTGTTGTGATGGCTGGCCAGGATGTTCTGGAAGAACCCACAACGGTGGTCCGCGTGAAGGTGAAGCGGCGCTGATCCCCACGACTGTGGGTAGGAACCGATAGGCTAGAGGTTGGCAACCGTAGCCACAGGAAAGTGAGAGTGTCAGCGTGACCAGTAGCGAAGCAGCTTCGCAACGGATCCCTCCGTTCATGACATTGGGGTCGGCACGTTCTAACGCCTCATATCAACCAAAAAGGGTTGATCATACCCAAAGTATGTCCACAGTCGTTGTTTCACGTGAAACAAGTTCCAGTGCAATAAGTCCAATGGATAACGACTCTGATGACAGCAGCCCCATTGCGAGCCAGCTTGTTAGTGAGACGAAACGGCGAGAGCGCCTATTGGGACGCAGGCTTCCTCGGCCGGGACGGACTCGGATCCTCACGGTCGCCAACCAAAAAGGCGGTGTTGGTAAAACCACAACAACCGTAAATGTGGCCGCGGCTCTGGCTTCGGCAGGCCTTCAGGTCATGGTTATTGACATTGACCCACAGGGAAATGCATCCACTGCACTGGGGGTTCCGCACCACGCGGAGATCGACAGCATCTACGACGTACTTATTAACGACTTCGCCATTGCAGATGTTGTGGCGGAGTGCCCGGACATTGCTAATTTGTACTGCGCACCGGCCACGATTCACCTGGCCGGCGCGGAAATTGAACTGGTCTCGCTAGTTGCGAGGGAGCAGAGACTGCGCCGGGCGATTGACGAGTATGTGAAGTTCCGTGAGGTAAATGGCCAGGAACGTCTGGACTTCATCTTTATTGACTGCCCGCCCAGCCTTGGGTTGTTGACCGTCAACGCTTTTTGCGCCGCCAACGAGGTTTTCATTCCCATTCAGTGTGAGTACTATGCACTGGAAGGGCTGAGTCAGCTACTGAAGAACATCGGGATGATCCAGAAGCACCTGAACTCAGACCTTGTGGTGTCCACAATCTTGTTGACCATGTATGACGGACGAACGAATCTAGCCGCTCACGTTGCTGCTGATGTACGAGAACACTTTCCGGAACAAGTTCTGCAAGCCATGATTCCGCGGTCCGTCAGGATCTCCGAAGCTCCCAGTTACCAGCAGACGGTAATGACCTACGATCCTTCGTCTACAGGTGCCCTGTCCTACCTTGAGGCCGCCGCTGAGCTTGCTGAACGGTCTGTGTCCTAGGTGTTTGTGCGGTCATGCAGTTTGCAACTTACAATGAAGTTCATCAGACCCCTAGGCTGGGGTTCATTCAATGGAGGAAGTCTCAATGACTGACAAGCGCAGGGGTCTTGGTCGTGGATTGGGTGCTTTGATCCCCAGTTCATCTGGCGATGAGACGGGTAACTCCCTTCCAACGCGACCTGTTGATCTCTTTTTCCCTGAGCCCAAGGGGCGCAAGCCCGCTGCGGCACCGGCTAGGGCCGCCAAGAAGGCTCCGGTGGCTGAACTGCCGGAACTTGTGGAGGTTCCAGGCGCTACGTTCATGGAACTGCCGGTTGGAGAGATTCATCCGAACCGAAAGCAGCCCCGTACTGTCTTTGATGAAGACGATATGGCGGAACTGGTTCACTCGGTCCGGGAAATTGGTGTTCTGCAGCCCATCGTGGTGCGGAAATCCACCGAAACGGGTGATCAACCCTATGAATTGGTCATGGGTGAGCGTCGTTGGCGGGCCAGCCAGGCCGCTGGGCTCGACACTATTCCGGTTATCGTCCGCGAAACCACCGACGATAATCTTCTTCGTGACGCACTACTCGAGAACCTGCACAGAAGCCAGCTCAATCCCCTTGAAGAGGCTGCTGCGTACCAGCAGCTCCTTGAAGACTTCGGTACCACCCACGAACAGCTTGCTGATCGGATTGGCCGTTCGCGTCCCCAGGTATCCAATACACTCCGACTGTTGAAGCTTCCGGCCGTTGTACAGCGACGAGTTGCCGCTGGAGTGTTGTCGGCGGGTCATGCACGTGCGTTGTTGGCCCTTCCTGAGCCTGAGGCGATGGAATTACTGGCCCAGAAGATCGTGGCCGAGGGAATGTCGGTGAGGGCTACCGAAGAGGCCGTCCAGCTATATCAAGCACCCCTGAGCGGTCAGAAGCCTGCGACGAAGACTCCAAGCCCGCGACATGAGCGCCTGGATTTCCTAGCTAGTTCGTTGTCCGACCGGTTGGACACTAACGTCAAGATTTCCCTAGGAGCTCGAAAGGGCAAGGTCAGTATCGAGTTCGCTTCAGTTGAGGACCTCAACCGCATTATGGATGTTTTGAGCCCCGGCAGCAATTAACTCCTGATTTAGTTCGGGCGGCAGTGTTTCACGTGAAACGCTGCCGCCTTTCCATTTAATAGACTTCTCCAGAATCGATCCTAAGTCCAAAAAATGATTCGACAGATAGTCGAAGACATGGCAATTGGCGACTTCAGAAGGCTGCACTGCGGGCAAGTCATATTCGAAGCAATTGAAGTCGGGACGAATAGATCCCGAATGGTTTCACGTGAAACAGCTACGGGTTTATGAAACGGCTCGGGGTGACTTCAGAAAACTGGACCAAGTCAAGTTGATGGTAGTCGTGAAATTCCCGATAGGGGATGAGTCAATGAGTGAATGACATGCGGCGTTGCGAGACTGGGATACACAGAATGCGACTATGGATTTTGAGCGCGAGACACTGTTTCACGTGAAACAGACAGCTGTTGCTTGCGATGATTTTTTGGATGCGCCCATCCGTTCGGGCCTCGATTCACTAGGGGCTGTAACCACGAAACACCCATAACGAGAACAGGGAACGTACGTTTGATGAACCGAAGTGCATTGAAATAGCGAGAATTCTTTGCGGCATTCCCGAGGTGAATCAGCGTGGGCGGTCTCTGACTTAGCTCGTGTTCCATCACTACTCAGAGGTGGCGAGACGAGATCGAGCTGTACATGCATCTTCGGGCAAAAAACAGGGGACGAGAGTTGCATCGCAATGCTGCTGCCGATTCGCACTAGTGGGCGCGGCAGTGGGGACTGAGAATTTGACTATCTGAGAGCCGCTCGTGCCTTTCTCGGGAGCCAGGAAATGGGCTCTTTCCACGATTTGAGTGCCGCATGGTGAAAGGAAGAAATCCAATGACACCTCGGATCGAGGCGATGGAACACGATCGTTCTCGATGCGTTGAGGCAGCGATTCATGAGATGAGACGAGATGGGCTGCGGGAGAAGTCCGAGAGCGATACTGATCCCGGATCGGAATGAGCATCGAGGTGTTCCGTGGTTCTGTGCCGCGTCCAGGCGCATAAGAATAATGCCAGCGCGGAAACTCCGTGGCCTACGCTGCGACGTGGGTGATCGCCGGCCTGCGGAACGCCACGTTCAGTTCGCAGGGACAGTTGCGTGCCGCAATCTGAGAACGTGTCGAGGCAAATTATGTGGTGTCTTTTCAGAAGCGTGCCGGATTCCGCAAGTCGGTGTTTCTAGTCGAAGAGCAGCCCATAATGAAGCCATTGCCGCCGGTCGGCTGTGAGATCAGCACACGGATCTGTGGCTGAGCG
>JBKKBD010000156.1:0-13027 GCA_046714315.1 Specibacter sp. | reverse complement strand
GAGCAGTCCCAACCGCTGGCAAAGCTGGTGCCACCCCAAACGTAGCTATGGCCAAGACCCTGATAGGCGGCGGTCAAAATGTCCTTGCGGACCTGCGAGATCAGCTCAGCCGAGAGCTCCGGAATGTCGCCACGCATCGCGTTGACCGAACGGGCCAGTTGCGGGGTGTTTCCATTGGGATTTGTCAGGTCCATGACCTGCTTCGCCGGCGGTTTCTGGGCCAGAATCAGCGTATTGGCGAAAGATATCTTCACCCCAAATCCCTGGGCGGAAACGACATCAAAACTCGCAGCGTCAATGTCACCTGGACTGCTTGTCGAATGACTGAAATTTTGGGCACTGAGCATGGCCGCGGCATCGGCCGTGGACGTGCCGACATACCCCGCCGCAACGAATCCACCGGAGGCCAACAAAGTACAGATAGCAGCCATGCTTAGCTGGTACGGCCGTGATTTGCCTAGCGAAAACGACACCCGGTAGTCCTCCTGCTTCATTGCACGCGGTAATAGCGAGCCTACGCTCGATCCAGTTGACTTACCGGCTTGTTACCAAAAAGACGCAACATTTCGCACCCAGATGACGCAAGGTAAGTTCCGGGTAACAAGCCTCATCCCGAGCTATGGGACCCACATGCAGCTTTCAACTGGCGCTGCGGATGATGCGGCGTGAGACGGCAACTGAAATCGCGGCGGTCCGGTTGTCTACACCTAATTTGTCGTAAATGTGCACCAGGTGGGTTTTCACTGTCGCCTCGGAGATGAACAGCGCCTTGGCGATGGCTTTGTTACTCATCCCGGTGGCCAGCAGCTCCAGCAGTTCCACCTCACGTGCTGACAGCACGGGCGCAGGGTTGCGAATCCGCCCCATGAGACGCGCGGCAACTTCGGGAGCTAAAGCGGTTTGCCCGGCCGCAGCCTGTTGCACGGCGGCGCGAATTTGCTCCGGCGGCGCGTCCTTGAGCATGTATCCACTAGCCCCGGCCTCCACGGCAGCCAGGATATCGGCGTCGGTGTCGTAGGTGGTCAGAATCAGCACTGGCGGTGCGCCCACCAAGGCCTTGATCGCCTTCGTGGCGCTGACCCCGTCCATTCCTTCGCCCATTTGCAGATCCATCAGCACCATGTCAATTGCCTCGCTCAAGGCCAGCCGCCGTTGAACTTCCTTGATGGCGGCCCCTCCCTCAGCCGCCTCGGCAACCACGGTGAACCCCTCAAATTCAGCCAGCATGGCCCTTAGTCCGGCACGCACCACGGGATGGTCATCCACCAATAGAATCCGGATCTCATTCATGCTTATCCCCCTGCATCTCGCTTGCGTCCATCTCCAGCGGCAACCTGACAGCCACCACGGTTCCATCCCCGAGTGCTGATTCGACAGTCAACGTTCCACCTTGCGCCATGACCCGTTCGCGCAGCGCTCGGAGCCCAAAGCCGCTGCCATCCGCCCTCTGGACCACAGTGTCGGTGAGCCTTTCCGGCTCAAAGCCGCATCCGTCGTCGTACACGTCAAGAGTCACCTCGCTGCCCTGAAAAGCCAGACTGACGACGGCGGATCGGGCTTTCGCGTGCAACCAGACATTCGCCAGACTTGCCTGGGCGGCCCGCAGCAGGGTTACCTGGTAGGGCTGCGGAAGTTCAAAAGGTTCTCCGTCGAGACGGAAGCTGCACTTCAAGTGGCCACCCCTGGCGGTAGCCTCCCGCTGGGTCTTGTTACACAGCCGCGAAAGGCTCTCCACGAGCGAAGCCTCGGCAAGCGCCGGTGCGGACAGCCCGCGGACGAAGCTTCGGGCCTCGGCAAGGTTCTCCGACGCGGTGGCTTCAACCATGGTCAGACTCTCCTCGGTGGACTCCAGATCCCCTGACGCCAAGCTGCGCCGGGCCGCCCGGGAGACCAGAATGATCGAGGAAAAGCCCTGAGCCAGGGTGTCGTGGATTTCTCGGGCAAGACGCGCCCGTTCGGCAAGGACCCCCGCTTCATGCTGCGTGGCGGCCAGCTCGGCACGGGTGCGCCGGAGCTCTTCGGCTGCCAGCCTCTGGTATTCGCCTTCCCCGTAAAGCAGCTGGTACGCCTTGGACGTGGCCACGGCGAAGGCTGCCCCGAAAAACGGCCCGACAATGACCGGCAGCTGGGGAAAGCTCGAACCCGCCGAGTTCCATTGGGCCGCAATCACGCCAATCGTCATGAGAACAGTGGTGGCGAGTCCGGCATAGCGTGGCAGAAGGTGCAGATGAAGGAAAAACAAAGGGAATACGAGCCACGAGAACTCCACCGAGCCGATCATGAGGATCGCCCACAGGAGGGTGATCAGTGCCAGCCACGAGATGGCGAAGCGTCGCGGATTTCGCAGCAGGGAACCGGTGGAAAATCGTTTCTCGGCGACGGTGCCCACCAAATAGGTCAGGGCCAAGAGGACCGCAAGGGCAAGAAACCAATACCGCCCATGCTGCTCAGCCGGAGCTAGGAGAAGGCGGATGGTGCCCACCCCCAGCAGAACCGCAAATCCAACGTGGAGAGTGACGCGCAAGAAGCGCAGGATCGCGCCACTGGTGACGGGCGGAGCTTCCACGGCAGACATGCCATCAGCTTAGGCCCCGTACCGTCCCGGAACCCAGCCGCCGGGCGCGAATCAACCAAATGGTTGATTGTGGAATCAACCCTTGGGCAGCAGCAGGATCAACCGTCCCCGCGATGGACCGAGAGCGCTTCAACGGGACAGTGGAAGTACCAAGAAAATTCACCGGAAATCCTCCGGCCCACGAAAGAAGCTGTCCATGTTCCTCGCGATCCGAGACATCCGCTTTGCCAAAGGACGGTTCGCCCTCATGGGTGCCGTCGTGGCCCTGATCTCCCTTCTGTTGGTGCTGCTCTCCGGGTTGACCGCGGGCTTGGGCAACCAGTCCACCTCTGCCATTGAGCAGCTGGGCGCCGATGAAAAGGTCAGCCAAGTGGTGTTCGGGGCACCGGCGGAGAATGAGGCCAAGGTGTCATACACCGAAAGCCAGGTGACCCGGGAACAGCTCGATTCCTGGGCGGAAACCGATGGCGTTCAGTCCGCAGTGCCTCTCGGCATCAGCCAAAGCCGTTTTCAGGGTGCCGCGGACAGCAAGGGCATCGCCAATGTGGCCGTTTTTGGCGTCGGTGACGCCGCGCCCAGCAGCTCATCCTCTGGTGAGCCAGGCCCGGCAGCCGGGATCGCGCCGTCGACCATCAGCGACACAACTGTGGTGATCGGCGAAAGCATTGCCACGGAGCTCGCCCTCGCCACAGGGGACGCCGTGACCATCGCCGGAACCGAGTTCAGCGTTGCCGGGATCGTGCCAGACCAGTGGTATTCGCATAGCTCTGTTGTCTGGACCACGCTCGCCGCATGGACAAGGATCGCCCATCTCAGCGATCCGACGCAGCTGGCCACCGTTCTGGCCGTGACGTACGAGCCGGGCGCAAGCGTCGACGCCGGCACCGCCAATGCCGCAGCCGGAACGCTCAGCTCAACTCGCGGCGGCTCATTCCAAGGCCTGGGCGGCTACAAGAGCGAGAACGGCTCGCTGCTGATGATGCAGGCGTTCCTGTATGGAATCTCCGCCCTCGTGATCGTCGCGTTCCTGACCGTCTGGACCGTGCAGCGCACTCGCGATATCGCCGTGCTCAAGGCCATGGGCGCCTCCGGCAGTTATCTCCTGCGTGACGCCCTGACCCAGGCGACTCTGGTGCTCGTGGCCGGCGCCGGACTTGGCGGGCTGGTGGGTGTGGCCGGCGGGCTTCTCGCCGGACAGGCTGCCCCATTCCTGCTCACCCCGGCAACAACCCTCGTGCCCGTCGCCGGCATCGTGGTGCTCGGTTTGGCCGGGGCGGCCATGGCTGTCCGCAAGGTCACCCGTGTCGACGCCATGATCGCCCTCGGCGGCAACTAACTCTTCTTCTTAAGGAAAAACCCATGACTGCCTTGAACCTCATCAACGTGACACTGACCTACCCCGACGGCGAGGGAACCATGACGGCCCTGGATTCCGTCAACCTCTCGGTCCATCCCGGCCAATTTGTCTCCCTCGTGGGGCCATCAGGATCCGGCAAGTCCAGCCTGTTGGCCGTGGCCGCCACCCTGATCAAGCCCTCCTCAGGGCTGGTGATGATCGACGGCGTCGACTCCACCGCACTGACCGAGAAGGAACTGGCCGCCCTGCGCCGCGACAAGGTCGGCATAATCTTCCAGCAACCGAACTTACTGGCGTCGCTGACGGCAGTCGAGCAGCTCGTCATCACAGACCACCTGCGCGGGACCTCGTTGCGCACGGCAAGGGTACGGGCCGCGGAGCTGCTGGAGCTCGTGGGTCTGGGCGGCTCTGTCGATAAGCGTCCCCATCAGCTTTCCGGCGGCCAGCGCCAGCGGGTCAACATTGCCCGTGCCCTCATGGCACAACCCAAGGTCTTGCTGGTTGATGAGCCCACCGCGGCCCTTGACCATGACCGCAGCGAATCGATCGTCCGGCTGCTGCGGGAGGTCTGCGATGAATTCAATGTGGCAACCATCATGGTCACCCACGACACCGAGTTCGTCCCACTCACCGACGCTGTCGCCAGCATGCGCGACGGCGTCCTGACGGCGCCTGTTCCTGCTATTCCGGGCCTTGGGGTGCACTAAGGAACGACAATGGAGGGCTGGGATTCTCCGGGGATGCAATAGCATAAGGGAAACGGACGTTTACCCCAGCGCGATCGGAGCTACACCCATTATGAAACGCCTCGCAGCCCTTGCCGGCAGCCTGCTTCTTGCCTTGACCATCTCTTCCTGCGGTGCCGCGACCGGCCCCGTTGGAACTTGGGGTGAAGGCTACAACACCGACAAGGCGCCGTACTTCGAGATGTCATTGGCGGCAGAAAAGGACCCGAGCTTCGAGCAGGCCGGGTTCATCACTGGCAGCGATGGTTGCAACCGTCTTACGGGTCAGTGGTTCCTGGTTGAAGGTGAGCTCACCTTCAACCAGCTCGGCGGCACCACTAAGGCCTGCGAAGATGTCGACACCTGGCTCTCCAAGGCCGCGGGTGCCACCATTGACGGCGATGTCATGACCATCACGGGGGCCAACGGCGCCGTTTTGGGTACACTGGACCGCCGCAACTAACGGCGAAAGTCCTCAGTGGATTTCCAACTGACCGGCACATCCGTGCCGGTCAGTTGTGGCTTAAAGCCACGGGGCGCGTCCGGCCCCTAAAGGCCCAGCTCGGGAGCGGGCAGGCCAAAAGTATTTCTCAGTGCCGATTTTGCTGCCAGCCAACCACCCATGCCATGGACAGATGGCCCCGGTGTTGTGGACGCCGAGCCAAGATACAGGCCAGGAACGGGCGTCCGCCACGGATCAGCGGCGATAACGGGCCGTTTCAGCAGCTGCTTCATGGTGACTGCCCCGGAGCTGATGTCGCCGTCGATGTAGTTTGCGTTGTAGTGGCCCACGTCCTGCGCGGTTTGGGTGCTGGTGGCAAGGATCAGGTCCCTGAAACCGGGGGCATGTTTTTCCACGGAACGGATGATGTCTTCCGTGCAGTCGCGCGTAGACCCCGCCGGTACGTGCGTATAGGCCCAAAAAGTGTGTTGGCCCGCGGGTGCCCGGCTGTCATCCACAACACTCGCCTGGACGGCAAGCACATACGGATTCTCCGGATGGCGCCCCGCCAACACTTCATTTTCAGCAAGGGCAATGGCTTCGCGGGTCCCGCCGAGATGAAGCGTTGGTGCCTTGCGTAGTTCCAACGCGGTCCACGGAACAGGTCCGGAGAGCGCAAAATCAACCTTGCAGACACCTGCCCCATACTTGAAAGATTCCAATTTGCGTACATATTGGGATGGCATCTCGTTGCCCGCCATCGCGACCAAGGCGCGTGGCGTGGTGTTAAAGATGACGGCCGTGGCACCCGTTGCAGATTTGATGTCGGCGAGGCTGTCCACGCGGTGCGCCACCTCAATCCGGCCGCCGTGGGCCAGCAGGTCCTCTACCATTGCTTGCGCAATGGCTTGCGAGCCGCCCCGCGGAACCGGCCAGCCTCCTGCGTGGGCGAGAACTCCGAGGAGCATCCCAGCGCCCGCCGTGGAAAGTGCCGGCAGGCGGCCCATGGCGTGCGCTGAGATGCCGGTCAGCATGGCGGGAGCCATGGCCTCCTTGAAGCCAAGGTTCCACGCCGGCGTGCCTTGAAGTAACGCGCGCATCCCGTACTGGATCGCGGCCAGGGGATCCTTGGGGACGCGCAGCAGGCTTCCCTGGGTGAAATCAATGACGCCGTCCAGCCTCCGCAGCAGCGGAGCCATCAATGTGCGCCAGGCCCGGCCATCTGTCCCAAGTGCTTCGACGGTGCGGTCAAGGCTGTGATAGGCAATTCCAGCCCGCCCGCCGTCAAGCGGGTGGCCATAGGAAACCTCCGGGACCAACAATTCAATTCTGCGACTCAGTTCAAACGCCCTGAAGAATGGTGATGCCAGCGCCATTGGATGTACGGCGGCGCAGACATCATGTCGGAACCCTGGCAGGGTCAATTCCTTGGTTCGAGTGCCGCCACCCACGGAGTCAGCAGCCTCGAACACCTGCACCGAGAGTCCTGCCCGGGCCATGGTTACGGCCGCAGCCAATCCATTGGGACCGGAGCCCACCACCACAACGTCAACCATCTTAGGAGCCTGCCTGGGCCGCGGGGTCATGATCGAGAATCGCAACAGCGGAAAGATGAACCGTTCCATCGTTCTCGTCCAGAAGTGCCACCGTGGGATCCGCAGGCGCATCGCGGAGCACGCCACCCTGCGGGTCGATCACGCGCCCACGACGCACCACATCATGCCCAGGGACGTATATATCCCGAATCACCAGACCGATCAGCACGCACGTCGCGGCACCAGCCAGTAGCGCCGCCATGACGAAGTACGGGGAATCAATGGCGTGCTGGTTGCCAATATTGCCCAACGTTTTGCTGCGGAACAACAGGAGTGCGATGAAGTGCACACTGATTGCGGCCTGCCACAGGAGGACCGGACGCCATCTTGGCATCGCCGAAGCAAGTAGGGGCAGCAACCAGACGGCGTGCCACGGTTCCGTGGTCTTGTTGACAACAACGAATCCAGCCACCGCAATGAAAGCCAGCTGGGCAACCCGGGGACGTGCTGGTGTGTAGAGCGCAAGGTAGGACACACCCAAAACCAGCGCGGCGAGCCAAATCGCGAACAGCGCATTAGCCAAGCCAATGCCCATAACTGGCATCCCAATCTGCGCGGCGATGATGTTCCACCCACCGTAGATGGATGATTCAGACGGCTCTGCCGTCATCAAGGCCTTCAAATAGTCTGGGATTGCCGGTGGATTCTTGGCCATGATTGGTGCCAGCACCAACAACAAGGAGATGGTGGCAGCCGCCATCATTTCAAGCATCTTGGTGACCCGTCCGGCCCGAATACCCAGAAGTAACAGGACTACCAGAATAAGAATCGGGTACGGCGCTGCCAAGGCGGCGACACCCAGGGCCGCTCCCGCCCACAGTGGACGACGCCGGGCAAAAAGGTACAGTGCGAGGCTCACGAGGGCCACCGCCCAGAAATCCCAGCTTACGTACGCGGTCAGCACGAGGACCGGGCTGGCCGCGACGATGGCCGAGTCCCAGGGTCGGCGCCCCGCCGTGCGTGCCACGATGACAACGGTGACAATCCACAGCACCGCTATCAAGACTGCGTTGACATCAAAGAAGGCCAGCTGGCGCAGGGCCCCATCGCCTGAGGGTCGGGTCAGCCACGCGGTGATTCCGGCAACCCACCCGGCTAGTACGGGATGATCGAAGGGTGATCCCGTACTAAGGAACGGGAACAGGGTGCCTAGGTGATCGTCAACGAAGGAGTTGGGGAACACGGACCAGCACGCGGTTGACTGCTGATCCGGCGTTGTCCAACCTGCCGTACGGCAATGCGACTTTGTCATGACGGCGATGAATGCGGAAGCCGCTGCCATGAGGACAAGGACTCGTTCCACGGTGAAGAAACCTGGGTTGACTTTTCCCGGGGCGGTGCGCTTTCCCAGTGGACCACCGATGGGCTCTGTCATGGTGCGCAGCATGGAATCGCTGCGTGAAGGCACAACAATGGGATGCCGGGATGAACTCCCCGAAGCGCGTGAATCCTGCATGACCATGAGCCTACCGGTTCGGACCGCCAACCCGGCCGCGGCCCTGCCGCGTGACGAGCACGCTACGAGCCGCCTAGAGTCCCCACTGCTCGATGGCTGGCGTCTTCTTGTCCCAGCCAAGGGTGCACACCTTAGCGGTGCCCAGAATGAAGTGGCGCCCTTCTCCGGCAGGCAGGCCCAGCCAACGGGCCGCGAGGATGCGCAGGAAGTGCCCATGGGCCACCACCAGAACGTTTGCGGGAGCACCATCTTCACGCTTAACTGCGCGAACCCGCTTGACAATCTCATCGGCACGTTCACCAACGTGCTCAAGGGCCTCACCGTTCGGCACACCACTGTCCCAGATCAGGTAACCAGGGTTCTCAGCACGGACCACAGCACTGTTGATGCCTTCGTAATCGCCGTAATCCCATTCGACGGCGTTGGGCTCCAACTGGGCCTCCGGGAAGCCGGCGAGGGTGGCCGTGCGCCGCGCACGCTGCAGCGGCGAGGTGAGCACAAGGTCAAAGTCGACGCCGGATAGGGCCGCCTGTGCGGAGCGCGCCTGGACTTCCCCTTCTTCCGTCAGTGGCAGATCTGTCAGCCCCGTGTACTGCCCGCTGCGCGACCATTCTGTTTCACCATGGCGCAGCAGCCAGAGCTTCGGGCCACCTGGAATAGGTGCGGATGCTGCGGGTACGGGTGCGGTTCCATTGTGACTCATGGTTGTATATTCCAATCGGTGCATGTTTCGATGACTGCTACTCGTCTTTAGGCGTCTTCAGTGCTGTCAGTTGAAGGGCTGGCCGCAATGACCGTTTCACCTGAGGCCGCTTCAGCCTGCGATTCGGGCTGCTCCGCCCACCACCTGCGCAGTTCACTTTCCGCTTCTTCGGGGTCCATTGGACCCTGTTCCATGCGAAGTTCAAGCAGGAAGTTATAGGCCCGTCCCACGACTCGCCCGGGTTTGATGTCCAACAGCGCCATGATGGCCCCGCCGTCCAGATCGGGACGGATGGAATCGAGCTCTTCCTGCTCGGCCAGAACAGCTATGCGCTGTTCAAGATCATCGTAGGCAAAGGAAAGCCTGTCGGCCTTCTTCTGGTTACGCGTAGTGACGTCCGATCGGGTCAATCGGTGCAAACGCTCCAACACGGGACCGGCGTCGGTGACGTATCGACGGACGGCCGAGTCAGTCCACCCTGCCTCCCCGTAGCCGTAGAAGCGCATGTGCAGCTCCACCAGACGGGAAACTGCTTTGATCGAGTCATTGTCGAAGCGCAACGTTTTCATGCGCTTCGCCGTGAGTTTAGCCCCGGCCAGGTCATGGTGCCGGAAACTGACCCCTCCGCCGGGTTCAAAACGGCGGGTCTTGGGCTTGCCGACGTCGTGCATAAGTGCCGCGAAACGCAGCACAAAGTCGGGGCCGGGAACCGGGCCGTCGGGACCAGTTTCCTGTGCCGCAGCCTGCTCCAGGACCTGCAATGAGTGCTGGTAAACGTCCTTATGCCGGTGGTGCTCATCGCTTTCCAGCTTCAGCGCAGGAACTTCAGGCAGCACCAGATCGGCCAGCCCGGTCTCAACCAGGATGTCGATGCCAGCTCGGGGATGGGCGCCGCAGATCAGCTTGACTAGCTCATCCCGAACCCGCTCCGCCGAGATAATACTGATCCTCTCGGCCATTCCTTTCATGGCCGCCAAGACCTCGGGATGGAGCGAAAAGCCCAACTGGGACGCAAAGCGGGCGGCCCTCATCATGCGCAAGGGGTCATCCGAGAAGGAGTCCACGGCAGCCCCGGGCGTGCGCAGCAGCCCGGCGGCCAAGTCCTTTGCGCCACCAAACGGATCGATGAGTTCCATCTCGGGCAGGCGCAAAGCCATAGAATTGACGCTGAAGTCGCGTCGCTGCAGATCGTCAACCAAGGACCGGCCAAATGCCACGACGGGCTTTCGGGAATCGGGGTCATAGGCCTCGGCCCGGTAAGTGGTGATCTCAATGAGCAACACCTCTTTACTGGCGTTGCGCTTGCGGAAGCCGATGGTGCCGAATTCGCGGCCCATCTCCCAGTGTGAATCCGCCCATTTTTTGGCCACCTGAAGAATTTCATCGGGTGTCGCATTGGTGGTGAAGTCCAAATCCGGTGAGGTCCGCCCCAGAAAGAGGTCGCGGACGGGACCTCCCACAAGAGAGAGTTCAAAGCCGGCGTCGGCAAAGAGCCGGCCGAGCTCAAGAACCACCGGGTCAAATTTTGAGGTATCGAGCGCTAAATCCATGGTTCCTTAAGGATGCCAGACTTTTGCACGTACGCGTTTGCCCCTCTCGTGCACCGTTGCAGAGACGCCGCGAAAACCGCACTTCCGCCCTGTCATCATCCATGGCCAAAGATAGCTAGAGTGGACTGCATGGTTCACCCCGTGCCGCGCGCGCCCAAGAGGAACCCGTTGCCAGCGGCAATGGGTTCTCAGGTTGTGCCCGCGGCAGCGAGTGCCCCGAGCCAGCTACCAACAGTTGAAGAGGTTTCCGCAGGCGGCGTGGTGATTGAGATGCACGACGGCGTGCCCCGGGTTGCGATCATTGCCCGCATCAACCGCGGCGGCCGGCTTGAGTGGTGCCTGCCGAAGGGTCACCCTGAAGGCACGGAGAACCACGCAGAGGCCGCCGTGCGTGAAATTGAAGAGGAAACCGGCATCGCCGGAGTCGTGTTGGCCACACTTGGCAGCATCGACTATTGGTTCACCGTCAGTGGGCACCGCGTGCACAAAACGGTCCACCACTTCCTCCTGCGTGCCACCGGCGGATATCTGACTATCGAGAACGATCCCGACCACGAAGCGGTTGATGTTGCGTGGGTGCCCTTGAATGAGTTGGCCAAGAAGCTGTCCTTCCCCAACGAGCGCCGCATTACCGACCTGGCCCGCGAATTGTTGCCTGAACACTTCTAGGCTGGCGCGCACCCACTGGCACCGGTGCACTTCCCCACACCCGGGAATCAGCCGCTGCCAGGACTCTTTGAGCCTGCAGTGAGATGATGGAAACAATGTCTAACCATGAACGGGTCAATGTCCCGCCGAAACCCAACGCAGCGCCACGGTCTGCTTCTGCGCCAGTTAGTTTGGATACGTCCATGTTGACGGCGGTGCAGGCTTCTCCGCAGTCGGCCATGCAGGCTGTGCCGAACACCCAGCTGCAGCCTGCCGCCACCCACATAAATGCTGGTCGCGCGCCGTCGTCCGGTGTTTCGGATCATGAGCTGCACGAGCGTGCGCAAGACGGGTCGGCCCAAGAAGGCAGTCTACAAACCGATGGT
Organism: Specibacter sp.; assembly: GCA_046714315.1. Classification (GTDB taxonomy): domain Bacteria; phylum Actinomycetota; class Actinomycetes; order Actinomycetales; family Micrococcaceae; genus Specibacter. Next base: position 1,590 of record JBKKBD010000156.1, on the reverse strand, counting down.
GTCCCCTCCAGCGCCGCTCGCTCGGGCGCCTCCATGGCGATCGGCACCCTGGCCTCGCGCATCCTTGGCTTCATCAAGGGAATCGTGCTCGGCCTTGCGGTGGCGGGAACAGTCGTGGGAGACATTTTTGAGGCTGCCAACACCCTGCCCAACCTGATCTTTTTGATGCTTGCCGGTGGCGTGTTCAATGCGGTGTTGATCCCGCAAATCGCCAAGGCCAGCAAGAATCCTGATAGGGGTTCCGATTTCATCTCACGGCTCCTGACGTTGGGCGTTGTGGGCCTGTTGGCGATCACGGTGATTGTTCTGGTCTTGGTATCTCCGATCATGAATGTCTTCACCTCATATTCGGGAAAGAACCTGGATCTAGCCATCACCTTTGGCTTGTTCCTGCTGCCACAGATCTTTTTTTACGGCTTGTTCTCTCTGCTGGGGCAGGTCCTCAACGCGCACAACTCCTTCAAGGCCTATGCCTGGGCGCCTGTTATCAACAACGTGGTGGCCATTGCCGGTCTGCTTGTCTTTCTCGCAGTGGCCGGCAGCGCCACCTCGAATCCGCCCACGGTGGATAACTGGACTGCCACTCAAACGTGGATCTTGACGGGAACGGCTACGCTGGGCATCGTTGTACAGTCGGCTGTGTTGTTGATCCCGGTACACCGTCTGGGCCTGAATTTGCGTCCCAAGTTTGACTGGCGCGGTACCGGACTGGGCGGAACGGCCAAAATTGCCGTGTGGGCCATGGGCACAATGGTCATTGGCAACTTGAGCTTTATTATCATCACGCGCGTTGCAACTCTCCCGCACGCTGATGACAGCACGTCAGGTTCCAGCATCCCGGGAAATCTAGTCTTAAATCGAGCTACCGAGCTATACATCATGCCGCACTCCATCATTGCCTTGTCGATCGCGACGGTGATGTTTACGGCCATGGCACACGCAGCCGCCAACAAAGATCTCTCCGGGCTGCGTAATTCCATTGGCAGTGCGCTACGGACCACGGGCATTGCCACGGTTTTTGCCGCCGTTGCCCTCCTGGTTCTTTCTGGTCCTTTCGGCATGCTCTTCAGCGGTAGCCAAGAAATCGTAGGCCGCCAAATCGCAATCACATTGTCTATTTTGGCTATTGGCGCACCTTTTTACAGCGTCAACTTCATCCTCAACAGGGCCTTCTACGCTCAAGAAAACGCCCGTGCACCCTTCGTCATTCAGTGCATTATGGTGTGCATCGGCATGGCTTCGGCATTGTCAGCTGCTCTCCTGCCGAAAGAATTCATCATCTACGGGCTCGCGGCCAGCTACACGCTGACAAATGTCTTAGGGCCAGTAGTAAGCCACCTCTTCCTGCGCACCAAACTCGGTGATTACGGTGGCGGGCTCATCATGCGTGCCCACATGCGTTTTCTAGCCGCAGCCCTAGTCGCCGGCATTGTTGGCGAGTTGACCCTGAGGCTATTTGGCAGTTCCTCGACTGGCGGATTCATGTGGTCCTCCATCCCCGCCTCCGCCCTCGCACTCGCCGTGGTCGGTACCGTCATGGCGATCGTCTACATTGTGATCCTGAAGCAGTTGCGCGTAGCTGAAGTGGAT
>JBKKBD010000155.1:0-16909 GCA_046714315.1 Specibacter sp. | reverse complement strand
CACGCCTCCATCATGCGCTTCTAAGAAACCTACCACAAATCCCCACGCACTCCCCCAACAAGTGGTTTCGGCGGCGTTCCCATTTTTGGGGAGCGCCGCCGTTCTTGTCGCTGGCTAAGGTCTTTGGCCGCGGAGTGCCGGACGTCAACCCTTTCTCCTTGTCTTTGCTCACCAGCAGGTAGAAAATGGGTGGGAGTACGTGGAAAGGAGGCGAATTATGAACAGAGTAATGGTCGACTGCCGTAAGACTCCCAGTGAGGCCAACTGTCAGGTGACTATTGCAGGGTCACCCGAGGAAGTGATGGCCCTAGCCGTTTGGCACGATGTCAACGCTCACGGCCACGTTGACGGACCCGAGTTGCGGGCCGCGATCGAAAAAGACATGACCCCGGTGGATGCCGCGATGGCGTGAAGCCAGCCCAGAATTCATCTGGTCATCGAAATGGCACCTGTGGCGACTTTCAGACCTTGAAAGTCGCCATTTCTGCGATGTGGACCAGAAGTCCGTGGCTCAAACCAAGCTGCGCAGGATGGCGACAGCACCGTCGTCGTACACGGAGGCTGTGACCTCGTTAGCCGCTTCCTTGACGTCAGCCTCAGCCTGCCCCATGGCCACGCCGCGACCGGCCCAACGGAGCATCTCAATGTCATTCGAGCCATCACCGATGGCCACCGTCAGTGCGCTGTCCACCTCGAGGGAAGTACGCAGCACCTCCAGCGCCGAGGCCTTGGTGACACCGGCGGCCGCAATGTCCAGCCATGCGCTCCAGCCAATTGCGTAGGTGACCCCGCTGAGCCCGGCGGCGGCGATGGCATCTGCGAATTGTTGCGTGCTCGCTTCGGCACTGTTGACCACAACGCGTACGGCTTTGGCCTGCAAAAGGTGGTGGAAGTCGACGCCGCGGGCCTCGATGCCAAAACTGTCATCTTGGAAGCGGGACGTCGCTAGGAAGTTGCCGTCGGCGTCCTCAAGAGCGAAACGGGCGCCGGGCACACGATCCCTGAGCGCATTGAGTGCCGGTGCCGGATCGAAGGTTACTCGGTCAATGACCTCATAGCCATCGGCCAGATCGGGGTCTAGGCGGATGGTGACGCCACCATTGGAGCAGACACCGTAACCTGAGCGCAGGCCGATCATCTCCACGATGGGAAGGAGTGCACCAAGTGAGCGGCCCGTCGCGATGATCACGTGGTGGCCTGCGTCAACCACGGCCCTGGCCGCGTCGCGGACGCCGTCGGTCATGTTGCCGTCGTGGTCCACCAGCGTGCCATCTACATCAAGGGCCACGAGGTACTTTGTATTTGTATTTGACCGGTCATCGATGCCGGCAATTGCAGTGTTTACTGTCATTGTCATGTCTCTAGTCAAACAGATGGGCTCCAAAAAGCCACGTGGCTTGGCCATTAAAGTGATGAACGCCCGGTTAATATTCACAGCTGTGTGCACAGTGTGGGTATTAACCTAGGCGTTCATCAAAGGTCAGAAACGGCTAAACTTTACAGGACCGGGAACACTTCCAGGCCACCCATGTACTTACGCAGGGCCACCGGAACATTGACGGAACCGTCAGCATTCTGGTGGTGCTCAAGGATCGCCACAATCCAGCGGGTCGTAGCGAGCGTGCCGTTGAGCGTGGCAACAGCGCGAGTGCCGCCCTTGCCGCCGTCGTCCGCGACAAGGCGTTCACGAATGTTCAGGCGGCGGGCCTGAAACGTTGTGCAGTTTGAGGTGGACGTCAGCTCGCGGTACGCGTCCTGGGTGGGGACCCAGGCCTCGCAGTCGAACTTGCGGGATGCGGACATGCCCAAGTCACCGGCGGCCGTGTCGATCACGCGGTAGGGAAGCTCAACCTTGGCGAGCATTTCCTCTTCCCACGCGAGCAGGCGCTGGTGCTCCTCGGCAGCCTTTTCAACAGTGGTGTAGACAAACATTTCCACCTTGTTGAACTGGTGAACGCGGATGATCCCGCGGGTGTCCTTGCCGTGTGAGCCAGCCTCACGGCGGTAGCAGGAGGACCAGCCAGCGTAACGAACAGGCTCGTCAACCTTGATGATTTCGTTGCCGTGGTAACCGGCCAAGGCCACCTCGGAGGTGCCCACCAGGTAGAGGTCGTCATCCGCCAGGCGGTAAATTTCGGCGTCGTGTTCCACGTCAAAGCCGGTGCCGGCCATGGTTTCGGGCAGCACAAGGGTGGGGGTGATCATGGGTGTAAAGCCGGCCTCGATGGCCTGGTCCATGGCCATCTGCAGCAGCGCCATTTCCAGGCGCGCGCCGACGCCCTTGAGGAAGTAGAACCGTGAACCGGACACCTTGGCGCCGCGTTCCATGTCAATGGCACCAATGAGCTCACCAATTTCAAGGTGGTCACGGGGCGTGAAGTCGGGGAATTCGCGCGGCTTACCAACGGTCTTGACCACAACAAAATCGTCCTCGCCACCCTCGGGGACCCCGTCGGCTACGAGGTTGGGGAGGCTGCGCACCAGTGCGTCCTGCTCGGCTGCGGCGATGTCGGAGGCGGCGGAGGCGGCCTTCACGGCGACCGCAAGCTCCTTAACCTCGGCCAACAGGGCAGCCTTTTCCTCGCCCTTAGCCTTGGCAACCCTCTTGCCAAACGCATTTTGTTCGGCCCGCAAGGCCTCAAAGGAGGTGATCGCCGACTTCCGGGAGCTGTCCGCGGCGATAATTGCGTCCACCACGGACGGTTCGGCACCACGCGCACGTTGGCTGGCACGGTAAATTTCAGGATTTTCGCAGAGGTCTCGTACATCGATCACGCCCTAAGCCTATCGAATCAATGCAACTTGACGGGATATGGTTGGTGAATCATGCCAACTGAACTTCTTGTCGCCATCATTGTGGTCATTCTTGTGCTCGTTATTGCTATCAGCTGGTTGGGCGTGCGCAAGCTCGCGCAAAAGCACACCCGCAGTGCTGTTGCGGATTCCCCACACAAAATTCATCTGGCCAAACAGCAGGTGGCGTTCATTTTTAACCCCACCAAGAGCGGCGTGGATGATGCCAAAACGTTGATCGCCCGGTCCGTGTCAAAGGCCGAATGGCCCGCCCCTCTCTTTCTTGAAACCACCGCCGAGGATCCGGGTTTCGCCATGGCCCAGGTTGCGCTGGATGCCAAGGCCGACGTCGTTATTGTGGGCGGCGGCGACGGAACAGTGCGCGCCGTGGCTCAGACCCTGCGGCACACCGAGATTCCTCTGGGTATCGTTCCGTTGGGCACCGGAAATCTGCTGGCCCGCAACCTGAGCCTCGACGTTGCGGATATTGCCGGCAGCGTCCAGATTGCGTTGTTTGGGCACCAGCGCCACATCGACTCGGGACTGATGGAACTTGAAAACAGCGTCACCGGTTCCGTTTCCAAGCATTCCTTCATGGTCATCGCGGGCCTTGGCATGGACGCGGAGGTCATGAGCGACACGAATTCCAAACTCAAGGAACACGTTGGCTGGTTGGCCTACAGCGAGGCCGGGCTGCGGCACATGGCGGGCCCGCGCAAAAAGGTCAGCATTGAACTGGATGACGAGCCGGCGCAGCAGCGCAAGGTACGTTCGGTCATGTTCGCCAATTGCGGGCTACTGCCCGGTGGCATTGATTTTGTCCCCGACGCCTTGATTGACGACGGCGTTTTGGATGTTGTGGTCGTGAGTCCACGCAGCGCACTGGGCTGGATCGCGATGGCCGGCAAGGTCGTCTTCAGGCACAAAAATAACCTGCCGGTGATCGATTTCTACCGATCCAAGAACCTGACGATCCGCACCGTCATGCCCGTGGAAACCCAGATCGACGGCGACCCATCTGGCCCTGCAACGAGTGTCAAAGTCAGTGTTGAGCCCAAGTCGGTGCTGGTGCGCGTTGCCGCACCCAACAACCCGGCATAAGCGTAAGGTCAGTCCGTTTCGGGGCGTTTCGATTGCTCTTGGATGAGACGTGTCTCTTCGTTAAAGCGCAATTCGTTGGCGTCGTCGCCCTCGTCACCAACCGAGGTGTCTCTGCCTTGATTTGCCCCCGGATTGACGATCGTGCCGTCCTGGCCGCTGTCCTTGTCTGCACGCACCGGTTGTACTTGCGAAGTCATGATTCGCTCGCCTCTTTCCTGCTAAGGCCAACTTCTCCGGCCTGGGACCTGAATTCCTGAAGATAGGCCAATCATAGGTTCGCGAGTGCGGGAGCGAAAGGGTCACGCCACAGCGTATTCTTGATGTAGTTGTCAAAAGCTTTACTTGTGGACCAGGAGTCACCACGTGAGTCACCCCTTGTCGGACAAGCCGGAAATCCAACCGTCAGTTCCGCCGTCCAATCATTCAACCGTCAATGAGCCGGTTCCTAGCCAGCTGCCAGACGATCCCTTGAGTTTCAAGCTTCCCGGCGGCGTTCTCTTGACCATCTTGGGCGTTCTGGAGTCCTTGGGAGCCTTCGCCCAGGTGCTTACGAATATCTTGTTTGCACCCTGGTATTTGCTGCTGCTGTCCATGTTGGGACTTTTAATCGCCGTGGCCGTCACCGGCGCAGGCATCTTGATGCTCTTGCGGCGCAGAATTCCCGAACGGCTTACCCCCTTGGTTGGCGTCGTCAGCACCGGAGCCCTGTTAGTTCTCAAGGTCCTCACCCAGGCGGTCCTCAGTGGTGGATTCTTCGGACTAATGGTTCCCGTGGCTCTCTCGGTCGCCGTCTTCGTCATTGTGGGGCGTGGCATGTTCAAAACGCGGCAGCTACTTCCCCGTTAGGCCCACTCGCTACAGCAGCGACTCGACCCAGGTTGCCGCCTCACCGAACGCCGCATCCGAGTTATAAGAGCGAATCAACGGCAGCTGCTTGTCAGCCCGAGGGTATGAACCCAGGAAGCGCATCTCCGGGCTGACCCGGTGCAATCCCCGCAGGGCATCGGCGACGCGTGCGTCACGCACATGACCATCAACGTCGACGCTGAAAATGTAGTGGCCAAGGTACTGGCCCGTGGGGCGCGATTCAATCCGGCTGAGGTTCACGCCGCGGCTGGCGAACTGTTCAAGGATGGCCATCAGGGCCCCCGGGTGGTCCTCCGGAAGCGGAATCGCCAGGGTTGTCTTGTCCGCACCCGTTGGCTCCGGCAGGGAACCGGGCTGACCCACGAGGACAAAGCGGGTCACGGCACCGATGTTGTCCTCAATGCCTGCGGCGAGGATGCTCAGCCCGGTTTGATCGGCGACAAGTGGCGCGCAAACGGCAGCCTGGAACGCGTCCGTGCCGGCCACCAAGGAATGTGCGGCAGCCGCCGTCGAATGCGCCGGAACATGCGCGGCCAAAGGCAGGTGTTCACCAAACCAGTCACGGGTCTGCGCCCATGCGTGCGGGTGCGTCCCGACGGCCGTGATGTCCGCCAGCGTCACTCCGGCGGGAGCCACCAGCACAAAGCTGACGGGCACAACCACTTCATGCAGGATGCGCAGCTCCATGCCGTTGGAGATGGCATCAAGGGTTGCCGGCACGCCGCCCTCAATGGAGTTCTCGATGGGCAACATGGCCGCAAATGCCTCACCTTTGCGCACCTTGGCCAGCGCGGAAGCGGCGTTGGTTGACGGAATCCGCTCCATTTCGGCAGCGCCGGGAACCTGCAACAGAGCGGACTCTGTAAAGGTCCCCTCCGGCCCAAGGAACGTCAAGGGCAATGCGGAGACATTGGGCACGGAAATCATGGGGCACCTGTTCGTTGCAGCAATAAGTGGAAGGGAATTAGAGGACGCGCGGGGATTCCCCGTTGGAGGAAATCATGGGCTTGTCCGCCTCGAACCAGGCTCCCATTCCGCCGACTACGTTAAACGCACTGTAGCCGTTTTGGTTCAGCCATGTAGTGGCGCGGAAGGACCGGCCGCCCGTGCGGCAGATGACGTTCAAGTCCATGTCTGGATCAAGTTCTTCCAAGCGGGCCGGCAACTGCTCGAGCGGGATGTGGACGGCGCCCTCAACATGCCCGGCTTCCCATTCGTAGTCTTCGCGGACATCCAAAATCACTGCATCCGCACCGAGTTCGCTGACGCTGACGTTCATGATGTCTGACATGTTTTACTCCTGGCAGGTATAGACAAAATACTGTGACTAAGACTAGCGGCCGAGGGGCCCCGTGCGAGCGAAGCGAGTGACGGGGAGGGCGCGACGGCGCTAGCGGCCACGCTCGCCCTAGGTCATTTCCGCGCTTGTCAATCTTTCCAGGATTGTGACGATTCGTGACTATAATGCAAAAATTGAATCTGTGAGTTCACAAAAGAGTCCCGCCGCATCGGCCCAGACACCGCAAAATCCCCGAGATACATCCTTCTTCGGACAGCCAAAGATGCTGCTGAACCTCTTCAGCGTAGAGCTGTGGGAACGGTTCTCCTTCTACGGCATGCAGGGCATTCTCGCCTACTACATGTACTACACGGTCACTCAGGGCGGCCTCGGTATTGACGAAGGCACTGCCTTGGGAATCGTCGGTGCCTACGGCGGTGGCGTGTATCTCTCCACCATTCTTGGAGCCTGGGTTGCCGACCGCCTGATGGGCTCCGAAAGGGTCCTGTTCTACAGCGCGATTCTCATCATGGCCGGGCACCTGTCGCTGGCCCTGCTTCCCGGCACGGCCGGACTTGCCGCCGGGTTGATCCTGATCGGCGTCGGTTCCGGTGGCCTGAAGGCGAACGCCACATCCCTCGTGGGAACCCTGTACTCAAAGGACGACGAGCGCCGCGACGCAGGCTTCTCCATCTTCTACATGGGCATCAATATCGGCGGTCTCATTGGGCCGCTGGTCACCGGCTGGTTGCAGGTTACCTGGGGCTTCCACGTTGGTTTCGCGGCCGCTGCCGTCGGCATGGCCCTTGGCCTGCTGCAGTACGGACTGACCCGCAAGAACTTGCCGGAAACGGCCCACCGCGTTGCCAACCCGCTGCCCAAGACCCAATATGCCAAGGTTGGCATATTGGCCGCGGCCGCCGTCATCGTCATTGTTTTGGCTGTTGCCTTCAAGCTCATCACGGCCGTGAACCTCAAGTGGATCATCGTGGCCTTCGTGATTCTGGCTGCCATTGCCTACTTTGCCGTGATCCTCTCCAACAAGTCGGTAACCGGAGTGGATCGCAGCCGCGTGTACTCGTTCATCCCTCTGTTCCTGGCCAGCGCCGTCTTCTGGTCACTGTTTCAGCAGCAGTTCACAGTCATTGCCCTGTACGCGGATAAGCGCCTTGACCGGAGCATCCTTGGCTGGGAAATTCCGGCCAGCTGGGTCGCCTCCATCAACCCGGTGTTTATCATTGTCCTGGCCGGCGTGTTTGCCGCGGTCTGGACCAAGTGGGGCGCCCGCCAGCCCGGCACCCCCGTGAAGTTCTCCGTGTCCTTGGTAGTCATGGGACTGGCCTACCTGGCGTTCATCCCGTTCGCAGGCATGGCCGCAGTCCCCATGATGGCGATCGTATTCATCCTGCTGCTGTTCACAATTGCCGAGCTCATGCTCTCCCCCGTTGGCCTTTCCCTGGCCACAAAACTGGCTCCGGCAGCCTTCCAGACGCAGATGGTGGCGCTGTTCTTCCTGTCCGTTTCGCTCGGAACGGCCATGTCCGGCGTGCTCGCCCAGTGGTACGACCCCGCCAACGAGACCCCGTATTTCCTGGTCATCGGCCTGGTCTCGATCGGCTTCGGTGTGGCGCTGTTCCTGGCAAAGAAGCCCATCAAGAGGCTCATGGCCGGCGTAATGTAGCCCCGCTTTAAAGTACGACGGCGGCATCTTCCCTTTCGCTTGCGCGAAGAGGAAGGTGCCGCCTTCAGTTAAGGGACGCGCGGTGATGCTCGGCGCGCAGCTCGCCTAGTAGTTCGAACCGCTCTCCGCTGCCGCAATAACAAAGATCATGAAAATGTACAGTAGGCCCCAGATCACCAGCGCCAGATAATTGGTGATCAATCCGGTAATGGCGAATCCACGCCCTTGCGGATCTTCCTTGCGCAATCCCAGATGGCCCAAGACAATGCCCACGATCTGCGGGACCATGAAGAAACCGACCCCCACAACCAAGGAGGCCAGACCCAAAATCATGCTGGTCAGGCTCAAACCACGCGGGCCGGTGGTGGTACCGATATATCCCGGGCCGCCCTGGTAATACGTGGGCGCTCCATACTGGAATGGCTGCTGGCTGGGGTACTGCTGCTGCGCACCATAAGTAGGCGCTTGGAACTGTTGGCTGGCACCACTGTAAGTGTTTTGCGGTGCCATATTGGCAGGAGGGACTTGGTATGGCGGCGGGACTGCGGGCGCGTTGTAACCCGGCGGCGTGTAGCTGGGCGCCTGACCCTCATAGGGTTGGGGGTTCTCTGGCTGGTTGGACACGACTGGCTCCTGCTGAACATTGTGCCCCGAAATAGGGGTAAAGCGGTTATCTAAAGTTGCCTCCCATCGTAGTCCAGCCTGCGCCCAATATCCCGGGGGAACTCAATTAAAAGTGCCCTCGGACCGTAACTACGGTTCACAGAATGGGCAGCACGTGCCAATCGGACGGCGGCTCTGTCATGCTGGAGCCATGGCTAGCCGCGCGGGCACTGTTGCCCTTCCCCAAGACCTTGTTGATCTTTCTATGTTGTTGGATGCTTACTACGATCTTTCGCCCGATCTCAGCGATCCGGCGCAGCGCGTGGCCTTTGGCACGTCCGGGCACCGCGGATCCTCGTTGAAGACCTCCTTCAACGAGGGCCACATCGCCGCCATCACGCAGGCCATCGTTGAGTACCGCGCCGGGCAGGGCATTACGGGCCCGCTGTACATGGGCAAGGACACCCACGCTTTGAGCGAGCCGGCACAAAACACCGCCCTCGAGGTGTTGGCAGGAAACGGCGTCGAGGTTTTGATCGATGCACGCCATGGGTACACACCCACACCTGCCGTATCGCACGCGATTCTTACCCACAACAAGGGCCGCACCGACGCACTCGCCGATGGCATCGTTGTAACTCCTTCGCACAACCCCCCGGGTGATGGCGGATTCAAGTACAACCCTCCGCACGGCGGTCCGGCCGACTCCGATGCGACCGGGTGGATTGCCAACCGCGCCAACGAACTCCTGGAAAATGATCTGCGCGGCGTGAAGCGTGTGCAGCTCAGCGAGGCCATGGCCGCCTCGACCACGGGTAAGTTCGATTTCCTCTCCAGCTATGTCGACGATCTCCCTTCCGTGCTGGATCTGGATGCGATCCGCGCTGCCGGTGTTCGCATCGGCGCTGACCCCATGGGTGGCGCTTCGGTGGACTACTGGGGCGAAATCGGCGAACGCCACAACCTGGACCTGACGGTTGTGAACCCCACCGTTGACCCGCAGTGGGCGTTCATGACCCTGGACTGGGATGAGAAGATCCGCATGGACTGCTCCTCCCCCTCAGCCATGGCATCGCTGATCAACAAGCTCAAGGCCGGCGCGCCCTTCGACATTGCCACCGGAAACGACGCCGACGCCGACCGACACGGCATCGTCACCCCGGATGGTGGGCTGATGAATCCCAACCATTACCTGGCCGTAGCGATTCAGTACCTTTACACGCACCGTTCGCAGTGGCCGGCCACCGCCGGTGTGGGCAAGACGCTTGTCTCCTCCTCCATCATTGACCGCGTGGCCGCCGATCTGGGTCGCCAGCTCGTGGAGGTTCCCGTGGGCTTCAAGTGGTTCGTGCCCGGTTTGCTCTCCGGCGAGGGCGTGTTTGGTGGCGAGGAATCCGCTGGCGCCTCCTTCGTGAAGAAGGACGGCTCCGTGTGGACCACCGACAAGGACGGCATCCTGTTGGCGCTGCTGGCCTCGGAAATCACGGCCGTCACGGGCAAGTCCCCCTCGGCGCACTATGGTGAGCTGACCGACCGCTTTGGGGCGCCAGCGTACGCACGCATCGATGCCGCCGCAACCCGGGAACAGAAGGCGGCACTGGGCAAGCTCTCAGCCGCCGACGTCACGGCCACCACCCTGGCTGGCGAAGATATTACGGCCAAGCTGACCGAGGCTCCCGGCAACGGGGCAGCCATCGGCGGACTGAAGGTCACCACCGAGAATGCCTGGTTCGCGGCCCGACCCTCCGGCACCGAAGACGTCTACAAGATCTACGCCGAATCCTTCAAGGGCGCAGAACACCTGGCACAGGTCCAGGCCGAGGCCAAGGCCCTAGTGGACGGCGTCATCTCCTAGCGCGGGACCACATTAGTGGTGCGCGCCGTGTTCGTGTTCGGCGTGGGCCGCGGTTTCCAGCTGGAACGTTGAATGTTCCACGCTGATTTCGAAGTGCCCGGCCACGCAGTTTTGCAGGGAGTCGAGCAGCTGGGGCACATGTCCGTCGTGGAAGCATTCGTCGTCAACCACCACGTGCGCCGACAGGATCGGCAGCCCGGTGGCAATCTGGCTGGCGTGGAGGTCGTGGACGCTGATGACGTGGTCAAGGCCGAGGATGTGCGCGCGAACCTTGTCCAGATCTAGGCCCGACGGCGTCGATTCCAGCAGCACGTGGATGGTCTCCAGCAGCAGCTTCACGGTGCGCGGCAGGATGAGGGCACCGATGAGCATGGCCACCACGGCATCGGCCTGCATCCAACCTGTGGTTGAAATGATGATCGCGGCCACAATGACGGCCACCGAACCCAGGGCATCGTTGACCACCTCCAGGAACGCGGCCCGCATGTTGAAGTTCTTGCTGCGCCCGCCCATGAGGACAAACATTGACACGATGTTGCCCAGCAGGCCGATCGCACCAAAAATGATCATCTCGTTGGAGGCAATCTCCGTGGGGTTGAAGAGGCGCTGGACGCCCTCCACCAAGACCACAAGTCCGACGGCGAGAAGCACCGCGGCCTGCGCTGTTGCTGCAAGGACTTCCGCCCGAGCGAAGCCCCAGGTGCGCCGGCTTGTTGCCGGACGGGTCATGAGGCGTGCGGCCAACAGTGCCATCGCCAACCCACCAGCGTCGGTGAGAACGTGGGCCGAATCAAAAAGCAGCGCGAGCGATCCGGTCAGGAATGAACCTATGATCTGGAAGACAAAAACGGCCAGCGTGATCCCCAGCGCCACAGCAATGCGGCCCTGGTGGCTTTCGCCCGGGGCTCCGGCGTGGGAATGGGAGTGATCGTGACCTGACATACTTCAATAGTACAGCGTTGGCTGAATTCAGCAACTAATGTATGATATTGAGAATGAAGTCCATTAGCAACGCAGCCGTGCTGGCCCGCTTTGGCTACGCCCTCTCCGATCCCACCCGGGCCGAGATCCTCATGAGCCTGGCCAAGGCTCCGCAGTATCCTGCCGATCTAGCTGAACAATTGAATGTCTCACGGCAAAGCATCTCCAATCACCTCTCCTGCCTGCGCGAATGCGGACTGGCCGTTGCCATCGCCGAGGGCCGCCGGGCACGGTATGAATTAGCCCATCCGGATCTGGCGCACGCGCTGAACGATCTTCTCGGCGTGGTTCTCCTGGCCAATGAAGGCCATATTCCGCACCCGTGAACACCGTCCGATATTCTTATCTGCGGGCCGCGTACATGCGTGGGCCCAGAATCGGAGAAGCGGATGAGTTTGCTGGGCACACAATGGAGCATTCACGGAGACGGGCGCAGCATCAAGCCGGGCCAAGTTGTCACCCCTAATGAGCGCCTGAGCTGGCCGCGCACCATCGGGATTGGCATGCAGCATGTGGTCGCCATGTTCGGCGCAACGTTCCTAGTCCCCCTGATCACGAACATGCCCCCAGCCACCACCTTGTTCTTCTCCGGCATTGGCACCCTGTTCTTCCTGGTCCTAACCCGTGGCAAGGTGCCCAGTTACCTAGGTTCCAGCTTTGCCTTCATTGCCCCGATCTTGGCCTCCCAGCAGCAGTTCGGCGTGGCCGGCGCACTCGGAGGCGTAGTTATTGCCGGCGTAACCTTGGCCGTTCTAGGCCTGCTGGTTCAGAAGTTCGGATCATCGTGGATCAACCGGCTCATGCCGGCACCTGTCACGGGAACCATCGTTGCCCTGATCGGACTGAACCTTGCACCGTCGGCACGAAAAAACTTTGAGTTAGCCCCCGTCACGGCCCTGGTCACGCTGCTGGTCATCATCTTGGTCAGCGTGCTGTTCCGTGGAATCCTTGGCCGCTTGGCCATCCTGGTGGGCGTGATCATTGGTTACGGTGTGGCCGTGCTGCGCAACGAAGTGGACTTCTCCAAGATCGAGACTGCCGCCTGGATCGGCCTGCCGCACTTCCAAACCCCAACCTTCCACTTCGCTGTTCTGGGCTTGTTCATCCCCGTGGTGTTGGTGCTGGTTGCCGAAAACATTGGGCACGTGAAGTCGGTGGCACTCATGACGGGTGAAAACCTTGACCCGTACGCAGGCCGCGCCATCATTGCCGACGGCGTCGCCACAACTCTTGCCGGCTTCGGCGGCGGTTCCGGCACCACCACCTACGCGGAAAACATTGGCGTCATGGCGGCCACGAAGGTCTACTCAACAGCTGCCTACTGGGTGGCAGGCATTGCCGCACTGCTCCTGAGCTTCTCCCCCAAGTTTGGCGAAGTCATCGCCACTGTCCCCGCGGGCGTGCTGGGCGGGGCTGCAACCCTGCTATACGGCATGATCGGCGTGCTGGGTGTGCGCATCTGGGTTCAGAACAAGGTCAGCTTCTCCAACAACATCAACCTGACCACGGCCGCCGTTGCGCTCATCATTGGCATCGCCAACTTCACCTGGACCGCAGGAAACCTCACTTTTGAAGGCATTGCGCTGGGCACCGCCGCGGCACTGATCATTTACCACGGCATGAACGCGCTGGCGAAGTGGCGCGGTACGGCCACCAACCCGCTGGATCCCGATGACCAGCCCGCCGAAGCAACGCTCGGAAAGTCCTAACCTCGCTGTCCGTCCGAGGCGCTCAGATGCCGTTGAGCGCCTCGGATGTCGCGATCGTGGTGTACCGCGCAGCGTCGGCCAGCGCGGCCTCCGGAGAACCAGCCACATCCGTGGCGCTGACGGCAGCAACAACGCCGTGCTTGGCCAGCTGTTGCGGCGTCACCGTGATCCGCCCGGCAACCACGACGACGGGAAGTCCCCGTGCGTGTGCAGCGTCAGCAACACCGAGGGGCCCTTTCCCGGACAGCGACTGCACGTCAAGGGAACCCTCCCCCGTGATGACCAGGTCGGCATCGTCCAGATGGGCTTCGAGGTCGATGAGGTCCGCCACCAGATCAAAGCCACGCTCCACAGTGGCGTTGGCATAAGCCACAAACATAGACGGGAAGCCACCAGCTGCCCCAGCCCCGGGAACATCAATGTCGACCCCGGTTGCTTCCCTGACCACCGAGGCCAGATTCCGCAGCCCGGCATCCAGCAGTTCCACGGCATCGGGATCGGCACCCTTCTGCGGTCCAAATACGTGTGCGGCACCGTTGTAGCCGTACAGCGGATTATCCACATCCACCGCCATCCGGATCTTTACACCGGCTAGGCGCGCATCGAGGCCGGAGGCATCCACGGCCACAACATCCACCAAGGGCCCGCCACCCAGAGGCACCAGGTTCCCGTGAACGTCAAGCAATTTCAGGCCGAGAGCACGCAAGGCCCCGGTTCCGCCGTCAGTCATGGCCGAGCCGCCCAACCCGATGATGATCTCCGTAGCCCCGGCATCCAAGGCGGCGGCCACCAACTGGCCGGAACCGTAGGAGTGGGCCCGCAATGAATTTCCAACTGTGGGTTCGCTGAGCAAATAGCCGCTGGCCTGCGCGGTTTCAATAACGGCCACCTTGCCGTCATCGTTGAATCCCCACACCGCAGCAACGGGCTTCAGAATGGGACCGATTACGGTGCTTAGCTGCTCCGAAAAACCGGCAGCCACGGCAGCCTCGACAGTTCCTTCGCCGCCGTCGGCAATGGGCAGGGAAGTCACCACGGCGTCGGGGTAGACCCGCAGGACGCCTTCGGCCATGGCCGCGGCGGCTTCCGGGCCGGTCAGGGTCCCTTTGAACTTGTCGGGGGCAATAAGAATACGCATGCCTCCATCCTGCCACCGGTCACCGGCACGGCTTAATAATTACGTCCAGTAGCCGCGCTGGCGCATAACTTCGGCCAGCAGATCGGCCCTGTCGGTCATAATGCCGTCCACGCCCAGCTCATATAGCTCGTGCATCTGCACTGGATCGTCAATAGTCCAGACATGAACCTTCAGTCCCAGCCGGTGCGCCCGGCGAACCTTGGCGGCGGTGACGAGCTTCATTCCCCTATAGCTTCGGGGCACCTGCAGGACGTCCACTGTGCGCATCAGTGGCCGCAGAAAAGCCTTCGGTAGCCATGCTTCCAAGAGGAAATAGGCCGCCAAGAGCCCCCGCCCTGAGGAACTTGCAACCGGACGTGACAGCCCGGCCAAAACCTTGCGCCGTCGCCTTTCGGAAAACGAAGCGACGCACACACGATCGTGCAGCCCGTATCTTTCAATGGCCGCCACCAGCGGTGCCACGGATCCGGCATCCTTCACATCGATATTGAACTTAGCCGTTGGCAATGCCGCAAAGAACTCAGGCAGCGTCACGATCGGCTCGGTCCCGCCTATACGGGCCGCCCGCACTTGGGACCAGGGCAACGCCGCGATGACCCCGTCCTGATCAGTGGTTCGGTCAAGCTTTGCGTCGTGGAAGACAACCGCGACGCCGTCGGCCGTGGAGTTGATGTCCGTTTCAACGTAGCGAAAACCGAGCTCCAGGGCTGACCTGAACGCTTTCAGGGAGTTCTCCAACCCGTCCCGGGAGTAGCCTCGGTGTGCAATCGCAAGAGGATTCTCCGAGCTCAGATAGGGCTTTGAATCGGCAGTCTTTGCCACCGTCTCTCCGCTACTCACGCCAGGCGCAGCGCGGCTAGGCGGGACTCGATAACTTGGGCTACGCCGTCGTCCTCAAAGCGTGGGGCAACGAGGGTGGTGGCTGCCAGCGCCTGCGGATGTCCGCTGGCAAGGGCATATCCAGAGCCCGCCCAACCTAGCATTTCAATGTCATTGGGCATGTCACCAAAGGCCACAACATCGGCGGCGTCGATCCCACGGGCCGCGGCATACGTGGCCAGTGTCACGGCCTTGTTGACGCCAAGCGCACCCATCTCCAGGAGGGCCAGATCCGGAGCCGAATGCGTCACACCGATCAACGATGCCAGGCGTGGGGCAACAAGTTCGAGGTAGTCGTCGGCGCTGCCAGCATGGCGAACGGCCAGCATCTTCACGATCCCTGCATCGGCCATGTCGGGAGTCAGTGTGGAAGGCACCACCTCAGAGCTGCTGGCCGGAGCGCGAGAACTGAAGAAGCCCTCCTCGACGTGCAATCCGGTCAGTGATTCCAACGCGAAGTAGGACTCAGGAGCCAGCTCCTTGACAATGCTGCGAACCTTATCCACGGTGGCCCACTGCAGCAGGTGGGAATCGAGGACCTTTTCGGCACCCAGATCGTAGCTCACCGCGCCGTTGGAACAAATGACGGTGCCCGTGTGACCTAGCTGCTCGCGGATCGGTTCGAGCCAGCGCGGCGGGCGTCCGGTCACAAACACGATCTCAATACCGGCCTCGGCTGCGGCCGCGAAAGCATCCACGGTGCGGCGGCTGATCTTTCCGTCATGACCAAGGATGGTTCCGTCAATGTCGCTGGCAATTAAACGCATACCCAAGGCTACCCAACTTCCACCCGCACGGAAGACCCCCAGTGCGCCTACTGTTGGAGCTCGGCGCGGTTGGGCGGGTTGGCACCAGCCCTGGACACCGTGATGGCGGCCGCGCGTGCGGCATAGCCAATCACCTCGGCGAGGGTTGCCGTGCTCATGGCACGCAGCTCGGGGCGACGATGGGCCCCATCAAGTTCCCGGTCCACGAGAGTGGAGAGCAACGCTGCCATAAAGGAATCCCCGGCACCCACGGTGTCGGCAACCCGAACCGGTGGCACGGCGCAGGAAACCTCGCCGGCGGCGCATACCGCCCACGGACCTTCCCCGCCCTGGGTAACAACTACGACGGCGGGGCCTTCCGCATCACCCATGGAAAGCCACCGGCGGGCCGATTCCTTGGGGTCAACGCCCGGGTACAGCCAAGCCAGATCCTCATCGGAGGCCTTGACGACGTCGGCCAGGCGCACGAATTTCTCCGCCTGCTCCCGTGCATAATCCACGTCCGTAATAATGCTGGGACGGCAGTTGGGGTCATAGGCGATGGTGGCGTGCGGATGGGCCTGCACCACGGCTTCCAATACCTGTGCGGCTCCCGGCGCCAACATGGTGGCAATTGAACCGGTGTGAAGCATGGAAGTTGCCGTCAGCATTAAATTCGGCCCACCATCAGCCACACCTGCGGCTGGTTCCGGCAGCGACCAGTCCAGGTCAAACTCGTAGGTGGCCGCGCCGTCAGCATCGAGCGTGGCCCGGGCCACGGAGGTTGCTTGTGAATCGGCGGCCAGGGGAACCATGACGCCGTTGGCGTGAAGGTGACCGGCCACCATGTCACCGTAGGGGTCCTGCCCGAAGCGGCCAAGAAACTGCACGGGGTGGCCTAGCCGAGCCAAGCCCACGGCCACGTTCATGGGGCTTCCGCCCACGTGCGGCACTGGGGCCTGCCCCATCTGCACCACTTCATCAACTAAAGCTTCACCAATAACCGTTAACATGACATCAGCCTACGTGCCGCAACCTACGACGGAGACAAACCATTCAAAGGAGCACCCCGAAACGAGCTTCGGTCAGCGGCAGTTGCCACACTCAGCATTCCGTTCATGGACTGACGGACGCCAGCCTTCCGTTGACCGGCATGGCCCTTGGTTCATCTGCCTCGGCAGCGGCGGCACTAAACACTATGGGAGGAGTTTCAGTTTTTGGCTACAGTTCTTGACATGACCTCTGCAGCTTGGATTAACGAATGAGCAATTCCGCGT
>JBKKBD010000154.1:0-40138 GCA_046714315.1 Specibacter sp. | reverse complement strand
CCCCCCCCTTTTTTTTAATCCACACCAAACCGCCCCCCCCCCCAATTGGGGGGGGGGCGCCTTTTGCATGTGTCCCGTTCCCTCATCTGTGTAGCAGTTGTTGGACCAAAATCACCCGATTCCGGGGTTTTTGGTCCAACAACTGCTACACAGATTTATTAGGAGAGGGCCTTGATGATGTGCGGCAACAGCGCCCGGAAGGCGTTGCCGCGGTGGCTGATGGCGTTTTTCTCCGGCCCCGTCAGCTCGGCGCAGGACTTGTCCAGTCCCACGGGCTGCAGGATGGGATCGTAGCCAAACCCACCCTCACCACGAGGTTCGTGGAGCAAGGTCCCTTCAAGGGTGCCTTCCTCGACAACATCCACGGTGCCATCAGGGCTGGCGAGCACGGCGGCACAGACAAACTGGGCGCCGCGGTGTTCTTCGGCAATATCCGCGAGCTGTGCGAGCAACAGCTCCAAGTTGGCTGTATCGTCCCCGTGCTTTCCGGCCCAGCGAGCCGAAAAGATGCCCGGGGCGCCGCCAAGGACGTCTACGGCCAGGCCGGAGTCGTCGGCGATGGCCAAGGCACCAGAGAACTGTGCCACGGCGTGGGCCTTCAGTCGGGCGTTCTCCGCGAAGGTGACCCCCGTTTCGGCGACATCGGGCGCCTGGATCGCTCCGGCGTCGAGCACGTCGGTGTCCACATCCAAGCCCGGCACCTGGCCGCGCAGCAATTCGCGCAGTTCACGAAGTTTGCCCTGGTTGTGGGTTGCCAAGATGAGTTTCGGTGCGGACATTAGGCGCCCAGGGTCTCGCGCTGGATGCGGCTCAGTTCCGTGGTGCCGATCAGGGCCAGGTCGAGCAGCTGGTTGAGCTCGTCGCGGTCGAACGGCGCGCCCTCGGCAGTGCCCTGAACCTCGACGAACTTGCCGGAGCCTGTGACAACAACGTTCATATCAGTCTCGGCACGCACATCTTCAACGTAAGGCAGATCCAGCATGGGGACACCGTCAATGATGCCCACCGAAATGGCCGAAACGGAATCGATGAGCGGCTGGGCGTTCTTGGCGATCAGCTTGTTTTCCTTGGCGTACGCGATGGCGTCGGCCAGGGCCACATAGGCGCCGGTGATCGCTGCGGTGCGGGTGCCGCCGTCGGCCTGGAGAACGTCGCAGTCAAGGACGATCGTGTTCTCGCCGAGGGCTTTGGTATCGATAATGGCACGCAATGAGCGCCCGATCAGACGGGAGATCTCGTGGGTGCGGCCGCCGATTTTGCCCTTGACGGATTCGCGGGAGTTACGGGTGTTCGTGGCGCGCGGAAGCATGGCGTATTCGGCCGTAACCCAGCCGGTACCTTCGCCCTTGAGCCAGCGCGGGACGCCGGGCGTCAGGGAGGCGGTGCACAGCACGCGGGTGTTGCCGAATTCGATCAGAGCCGAACCTTCGGCCTGCTTGGACCAACCACGGGTTATGGTGATGTCGCGGAGTTGATCGGGGGTGCGCCCGTCGGCGCGAAGTGTTTCATTGGAAGTCATGTCTCTAGCTTAACGCCCGGGCACAGCAATGGCGGCCCCATCGCTGGGAGCCGCCATCTTGTTCCGCTACATGAAGCCTAAGGAATTAGCGACCCTTGGTTGTCAACTTGTAATTCTTCTTGGCCGTGAAGTAGGCGGCGCCTGCGCCCGTGAAGCACAGCACCATGGCACCGATGCCGAGCAGGATCTGCAGGATCGTGGCGATCCCGCCCGGCATCGCCAAGCTAATGAGCTGCGACAGCGAAACAAGGGCCAGCACGGCGCCAACAATGCGGGCCCAGCCCATGCCCTTCTTCAGGAACAGGCCAATGAGTACATAGAGGATCACGGCGACGACCCCCATGACAATCGCGGTTCCGGTGGATACCATGATGGCGGTATCGACCATGTTGGCATCGACGCTTGGCAGGTTTTGGGTCTGCAGCTGGTCGTTGAGCGTGGCGCGGAAGTCATCGGATTGCATTTGCAGAACAGCAAAAATGGTGGCGATGATCTGCAGCACGGCGGCACCGATGAGCATGAAGAAAACGGTATTCATGATGGGCGGAGCCACAGGGGCCACAGCCTGTGAGAAATCATTGGGTGCGGGGTTATAGCGGGGCATCTCGCTCATTGCAGGCATCCTTTGTGTATGAAGTTCGACGGCGTCTGCCGCCCTTTTTCTGCCACCGAGCCTAGCCGCACCGAACGGCTAAGTAGATAGTCCTTTCGGAGGATATTCGCCCAATAATGAACACTTCGTCCAAAAGGACAGTTAAATCGTGTAGTGGACGCCCGCCACTGCCGCCGCCACATCGCCGGCGTACACCTCACGAGCTTCCTCCACGACCTTGTTGGTGTCTGTCCACACCGGAATATGGGTCAACAGCATGCGCTTCACGGTGGCGCGGGCAGCTGCTTCGCCTGCCCTTTTTCCGGTGAGATGGACGTCCTTGATGTGGTCATCGCGACCCTCTTCAAAGGCGGCTTCGCACAAGAACATGTCGGCATTCAGCGCGGCATCTTCCAAACCCTGACAGCTGTCTGTGTCACCGGAATACGTCAAGACGGCTACCCGGTCAACGCCGGTTCCATCAAACTCGGTGACCTCTACCCGAAGCGCGTAGGCCTCGGGAACCGGGTGGTTAACGGCGTAGGGCGTCACCTTGAACGGGCCAACCGTGACGGGCTCACGTTCGCTCCAATTCTGGAAATCAAATTCTTCGTGCATACCCGGATCAAGTTCCAGACCGTACGCGGTAGCCAGACGATCGGCCGTTTCCGCCGGGCCCCATACTGGAATCCGGGCACGGTTCCAACCATTGGGGCTCCACCTGACCGCAACGTGCAGCCCGCACAAATCCATGCAGTGATCCGGGTGCAGGTGGCTGAGGAAGATCGCATCGATGTCTTCCAGATCCATGTACTTTTGCGCCGCGCCGAGGGCACCGCTGCCCAGGTCAATGAGCACCCGCCACGGCCGAACGCCGTCGTGCGCCGTGAGCAGGTAGCAAGATGCCGGCGATGACGGACCTGGGAAGGACCCGCTGCATCCAACAATCGTCAACTTCATGTTCGCTCCCCCACGCCTGTTCCCGGAACTGCCAGTCTGCCGACCGAATCGGCTAAAACAAAATTCGAGACTCGGTTGGCGGCCGCACTGGGTGCATTGTTGCGGGCAGCGGCCAACATGTCTTCGGTAATGAGCGCCAGTGAACCGGTGGGATAGTGTGCCGCGACGTGACTCACCTGCTCCACGTCCAGCACCTCAGGCCCAAGGAAACGCCGGGCCAGTACACCAAAGCTGGCCGCATCGCCGGTGGAAAGGAACTGATGCTTCGGCGCTCCGCCTGACACCCGCTCCAAGTCATGACTCACCAGGGCCTTGTAGACGTCCTTGGCGGTCTCTTCGGCGCTGGACACCAGGGTTACGGAATCGCCCATAACGTACGAAATTACCCCGGTTAGCAACGGGTAGTGGGTGCAGCCAAGGACCAGGGTGTCCACCCCTGCAGCTTTCAAGGGGGCCAGATATTCTTCAGCGGTGGTCAGTAGCTCGGGACCGGCCGTGATGCCGGATTCCACGAAGCGAACAAAATCAGGGCACGCCACGGAGGTGATCTTCAAGTCCGGAGCTGCGGCAAAGGTGTCATCGTAGGCTCGCGAACCAACCGTGGCGACCGTGCCAATGACGCCGACCTTGCCGGTTCTTGTCGCCGCCACAGCGCGGCGCACGGCCGGTTGAATGACTTCAATGACCGGGATCCCATAGCGGGCTGTGTACCGTTCCCGGGCGTCGCGCAGGACGGCGGCGGAGGCGGAGTTGCAGGCAATCACCAAAAGCTTGACGCCGGAATCAACCAGCTCATCCATGACACCGAGCGCGTTGGCCCGAACTTCCGCGATGGGAAGCGGGCCATAAGGTCCGTTGGCGGTATCGCCCACGTACAGGATTGACTCGTTGGGCAGCTGGTCAATGACCGCACGGGCCACCGTCAATCCGCCAACCCCGGAATCAAAAATCCCGATGGGCCGCTCGGCAACGAGGCTCGTCCGCGAGCTGGTGGCTGGTGTGCGCGTTGAGTTGACTGAATGTGTGCTCATGATCGATACAACAATAGTTCTATTGTTGGCTCTACAGCGGCAACTGCGCGCAACAACACAGTTTCACCCAACTCGTCTTACTTGGTGCGCGTCATTGTGGACAGCATGGCCGTGACCAGGCTTTCCTGCAGCCAGGAGACAAAGTTGTAGACGAGGGACAGGTAGCTTTCCACATCCTCGGCGTCGCCCCAGTCCTGAACCTGGTGCACCTTCTCGGCGTCTTCTTCGTCCCTGATTTCCAACCTTTCGGCCAAGACAAGACGGACATCGTTAAGGGCCATGGCCCACAGCTTGGCGGCCGGCTCGTCAAGGACCAGCTTGTCACTTTCCAGGCCAAGCGAGGCAGCCCGCAGGGCGCCAATCTTTGTTTCCCGCAGGGAGCGCTCGGTGAGCTGGCGGAACTCAAGGGCCGCGTCGTCGTCGTTCCTCACGGCATCCGGCAGGAGCCGGAGCAGGGCCGGATCTTCCGGGACAGAGACGTCCATGTCCAGGCCGATCAAGGCCGCCAGAGGATCCTCATGCGCGGGCGTGTCGGGTTCGAGCATGGTGATGATGTCGGCGAAGAGCTTGCGAAGAAGATCGCGCTCGGCGATTTCGAGGAATCCGGTGATGCCGCGACGGCCGGCGGAGAACGCTTTAGCCACGGGGGCCACCCTTCTGGACCGTTGCCCACAGGCCAAATCCGTGCATGGCAACGGCATGTGCTTCCATTTTTTCCTTGGCCCCATGGGCCACGGCGGACTTGCCCTCGGTGTGAACCTCAAGCATTAATTTCGCCGCCTTTGCCTCTGAATAACCAAAATAGCTTTGGAAGACATAACTGACGTAACTCATCAAATTGACCGGGTCATTCCACACGATCAACTCCCAGGGGATGTCTGGGGAGATGAGTTCACGCGTTGAGACTTCCCGGTCTGTTTCCGGGGCTGTGCTGACACTCATGTGTCCATTCTAGTGTTGCCGCACTAAAGTAAATTCCGTGACTACGCCATCAAGCTGGGGCCATCCCCGCACATCATTGTTTACAGATCACTACGAGCTGACAATGCTTCAAGCAGCCCTGCACTCCGGCGCGGCACACCGCCGAAGTGTGTTCGAGGCCTTTGCTCGCCGCCTGCCTGACGGCCGCAGGTATGGGGTTGTGGGTGGAACGGGCCGCCTCTTGGAGGGTCTGGAGCACTTCCGTTTTGGCCCCGAGGAGCTCAATTTCCTGGCCCAAAACAACGTGGTCAATGACGAAACGCTCGCCTGGTTGGCCGATTTCAAGTTCTCCGGGAGCGTCTATGGTTACGCAGAGGGCGAATTTTACTTCCCGAATTCGCCTATTTTGACCATCGAATCCACGTTCGCCGAGGCCTGCATTCTTGAAACGTACGTCCTTTCCATCCTGAACCACGATTCCGCCATCGCCTCCGCAGCCTCCCGCATGATCGGCGCCGCCGGCTCCCGCCCGTGCATTGAGATGGGTTCCCGGCGTACGCACGAGGAATCCGCCGTTGCAGCCTCCCGCGCTGCCGTGATCGCCGGTTTCCACAGCACCTCCAACCTTGAGGCCGGGCTGCGCTACGGCGTCCTGACGCAGGGCACGGCCGCGCATTCCTTCACCCTCCTGCACGATTCCGAGGAGGAGGCCTTCCGCGCCCAGCTCGGTTCGATGGGCTCTGGCACCACGCTGCTGGTGGACACGTACGACGTCGAAGCCGCCGTCCGTAAGGCAGTCGCCATTGCAGGTCCCGCCTTGGGTGGCGTGCGGCTGGACTCGGGTGATTTGCTCGCCCAGGCGCGCGACGTCCGGGCGTTGCTGGATTCGCTCGGCAATACCAACACGCGCATCACCGTGACCAGCGATCTCGACGAATTCGCCATCGCGGCGTTGGCGGCGGCGCCCGTGGATTCCTACGGCGTTGGCACGTCCTTGGTGACGGGCTCCGGGGCACCCACCGCCTCCATGGTCTACAAGCTCGTGTCTCGTGAGGGCGACGATGGCGAATTTGTCTCCGTGGCCAAGGCAGCGAAAAACAAGGCCAGTGTGGGCGGGCGCAAGTACGCGCTGCGTCGGCTCAACACTGCCGGCATTGCCACGAGCGAGGTGGTTGGCATTGGTCACAACCCCGCCGCGGACAGCAACGACCGGGTCTTGCTGGAAGAATTCATGAACGACGGCGTCCTGGTGCCGGGCTGGACCGGTTCAGAGGGCGTCGTCCGGGCCACGGCGCGCCACGCGGCATCCATGGCTGAAATGCCTGGCACCGCCCGCAGGCTCCAGCGCGGGGAGCCAGTCATCCCCACCGAATACGAACAAGCAATACCAGTAACGAAATAACGAGGAGCACCCCATGGCCAAGGCCCTAATCATTGTTGACGTGCAGAACGATTTCTGCGAGGGCGGCTCACTGGCCGTTGCCGGCGGAGCCGATCTTGCCAGCGAGATCAGCGAACTGCTGGAGAATGCTACAGACTTCAATTTCATCGTCGCTACACAGGACTGGCATGTCGATCCCGGCAGCCACTTCTCCGAGACTCCTGACTTCGTGAAAAGCTGGCCCGTACACTGCGTGGCCGGTTCCAAGGGCGCCGCCCTGCACCGCAACCTCGACACCGAGGACATCGACGCATACTTCCGCAAGGGCAAGTTTGACGCCGCTTATTCGGGCTTTGACGGCTTGTTGGCACCCGAAGACGAGGTTGCCGTGGGTGAACGCGAGGCCAACCAGAGCGCCGATGACGATTCCGAGGATCCCGTGAGCCTTGACGAATGGCTACGCGAGAACGATGTCGAGGACGTCGTGGTGGTGGGCATCGCTACTGAGCACTGCGTTCGCGCCACCGCGTTGGATGCCGTCAACGCAGGCTACAACACCACGGTTCTGCGCGATTATATTGCAGGCATCGACGAAGACGCTTCCGAAGAAGCCCTCGAAGAACTAGAAGACGCGGGCATCGAGGTCAAGTAGTCCCCACCCACCACAACTGACCCGCAGTAGTGGTCGAAAAATACCGTGAAAACGCGTTTTTTCGACCACTACTGCGGGTCAGTTTCACTTGCGGCCGAGGAACCAGTCCTGCAGCTTCTTCATCCGCGTCTGCAGCTGGGACTCGTTGGCCTGTGCCACGGCAGGTCCGCCGCAGATACGCCGCAGTTCGCTGTGCACCATGCCGTGGGGCATGCCCGAACGCGCGCTCCAGGCTGAGACGTTCTTGGCCAGCTCGCCGCGCAGGTCCATGAGCATGCGGTGGTCAACCAGTGGCGGGGCCTCCGGCTCGGCCACCGGAGCCTTCTTGCGTCGCCGCGTTTGCTGATCGGCCTGGCGCTGTCGCAGCAGCAGGCCCATCTGGTCGGCGTCGAGCAGTCCTGGAATGCCGAGGAAGTCGAGCTCGTCGTCGCTTCCAATGGCACCGCCGGTACCGAATTCGCCGCCGTCGAACAGCACCCTGTCAAAGGACGCCTGAGATTCCAGGGCCTCGAACTTAAACTTCTCCATGGTGTCGGAGGCCTTTTCCTCGCGGTTGGCCTCCTCCATCTCGGCGTCTTCCTCGATAAATCCGTCGGGATCCTTGTCGGGGCGGTCCAACGCGTGGTCTCGTTCGAGCTCCAGCTGGTTGGCAAGTTCCATCAGGTTCGGCACCGAGGGCAGGAAGATCGACGCCGTCTCGCCCCTCTTACGGGCACGCACGAAGCGCCCAACGGCCTGGGCGAAGAACAAGGGCGTGGCGGTGGAGGTGGCGTACACGCCCACGGCCAGACGCGGGACGTCAACACCTTCGGACACCATTCGCACGGCCACCATCCAGCGCTTGTCGCCAGCCGAGAAGGAGTCAATCTTGTCGGAGGCCTTGGCGTCATCGGACAAGATGACAGTGGGCGATTCGCCCGTGATCTTCTTCAATTGGGCTGCGTAGGCGCGTGCGTCCTCGTGATCGGTGGCAATCACCAGGCCACCGGCGTCGGGCACGGCACGGCGGACCTCGGTGAGCCGCTTGTCGGCCGCGGCCAGGACGGCCGGGATCCACTCCCCCGCCGGGTTCAGCGCTGTGCGCCAGGCGTGGGCGGTGACATCCTTGGTGACGGCTTCACCGAGGTTGGCTGCCATTTCCTCACCGGCACTCGTACGCCAGCGCATCTGGCCTGAGTAGGCCATGAACATCACGGGGCGAACCACATGGTCCTTGAGCGCTTCACCGTAGCCGTAGGTGTAGTCGGCCTTGGATCGGCGAATGCCATCCCTGTCCTCGGCATATTCCACAAAGGGGATCGCGGCCGTGTCAGAGCGGAACGGAGTTCCGGTCAGGGACAGGCGCCGCGCGGCCGGTTCAAAGGCCTCACGGATACCGTCACCCCAGCTCAGCGCGTCACCGCCGTGGTGGATTTCGTCCATGATGACCAGAGTCCTGGCGGCCTCGGTCTTGGCACGGTGCAGCATGGGCTTGCTGGCCACCTGCGCATAGGTCACGGCAACGCCAACGAAGCCCTTGCCATGGCGGCCGTCGGCGTTCTTGAAGTTGGGATCGATGGCGATGCCGACCTTGGCTGCGGCATCGGCCCACTGGCGCTTCAAGTGGTCCGTGGGCGTCACGACGGTGACCCTGTTGATGATCCCGCGGGCGATCAGCTGAGTCACGATGTGCAGCGCAAAGGTCGTCTTACCCGCGCCAGGCGTAGCTACCGCAAGGAAGTCCTTCGGGCTCTCCTGAAAGTATTTTTCCATGGCTTCGGACTGCCAGGCCCTAAGCTTCTGGGCCGTTCCCCACGCTGCGCGTTCAGGGTAGGCCGGAGGCAGGGACGGTCCGCCAAACAAAGTCTCCGTCAAAAAATTCCCGCCATCCTTGTCACATCTTCCACGCTTCCGCACCCGAATCCGGGCACGGCCAAACAACGGCATACACCGTCTAAATTACTGGTAGCTAGAAACTACTCTTTGGGCTTCTTGGGGCCCTTGCCCTTGCCACCCTCAGGCATAAGGCCGTCATAGATGGCCTTGCAATCGGGGCAGACGGGGAACTTTTTGGGATCGCGCCCCGGAGTCCACACCTTGCCACACAGGGCCACAACGGGCTCACCTGTCATGGCCGATTCCATGATCTTTTCCTTGCGAACATAGTGCGAGAAGCGTTCGCTGTCGCCCGGCTCAACTTCTTGGCGCAATTCCTGGCGCTCAATGACGGCTGTTGACCCGCCGCTGCGCTCGGGATTTCCCATGGGATGGTTTTCGAAGGGGTCTGGAGGCAAACTCATGAAACCATTCTAGCGTCTCCACGTCCGCGACTCACCGAGGAAGCGTTCCCGCCTAGTTGTTAATCTCATCTCCCCGCAGGAGTACCGAAGTACTTAACGGACGACGGCGGGCGCGGACGTTAAGTGGTTAACGCCCGCGCCCGCCTTGGAGCTAGATCTGAACGACTGGCGTTTAGAGACCCTGCCAGACCGGCTTGTTGTCGTAAGCGTGGCGGTAGGTAGCTGCACCGACAAGCTTGGCAGCCGCGGCCTCGTCAATGATGACGGTGGCCCGCGGGTGGAATTGCAGGACGGAGGCCGGGCACGATGCCGACACAGGACCCTCAACGAAGTCGCGCACGGCGTCGGCCTTGCCCGCACCTGAGGCAACCAGGACCACGTGACGGGCATCCATGATGGTCCCAAGACCCTGGGTCACTACGTGATGGGGAACCTGGTCAATGTTGTCAAAGAAGCGTGCGTTGTCCTGACGCGTCTGCTCGGCCAAGGTCTTGATGCGGGTGCGTGAAGCCAGGGATGAGCCAGGCTCGTTGAACCCGATGTGACCGTTGGTGCCAACACCAAGGATCTGCAGATCGATGCCGCCGGAAGCAACAATGGCGTCTTCGTACTGCCGGCAGGCGGACGCAATGTCCTCGCTGGCGCCGTCCGGGCCGTGTACGTTCTCCGGCGCAACATCCACGCGGTTGGTGAATTCGCGGCGGATGACTTCGCGGTAGGACTCGTAGTGGCCCACCGGCAAGCCCACGTACTCATCGAGTGCGAAGCCCCTGACCTGCGTGAAATTCAGGCCTTCTTCGTCATGGCGGCGAGCCAGTTCGTTGTAGATCGGCAGCGGGGAGGAACCCGTCGCAAGACCAATTACAGCGTTGGACTTGTTGCGCACCAAGGCCTCGATGGCATCGGCAGCCAGGGCGCCAATTTCCTTGCTGCTGGGGAGGATGATGACCTCCATGAAACACGCTTCCTTTCAGGGCACACAGATGTCTGTGCAATGCTCAAATATCGCCGGTTGTTGCTGCCTCTAACTCTAGCTATTGCCAGCCGTCTTCCACTAACGGGGACCAAGAACGGTGACTAACGGTTCACAGAAACCGCAAGCAACAATTCCGGAGCCCGATCGTTGTAGACCTTGGCACCCATGCGGATACCAATCGCCAGGAACACGGCACCGAGCACAACACCGACCAGCAGGGCCAGCCAGGCAAATACCATTTGCCCAGTTGCCAACGCCACGATGGACAGGATCAGTTCCGGCAGCACCATCACACCAAGCCCGCAAAATCCGGCCATCTGAATCAGCGCGGTGGACAAGCCGTTGCCCGGGCGCGTCTTCAGGGGGCTCTCACCCGGCAGCGGTGCGTTCATGGTGAAGCGCGCCGAGAAGACACTTGCCAGTCCCAGCCCCGAGCCCACAACGCCGAGGACCAGGCCAACGGTCGCCACCAACTGACCTAGGTCTTGAACGAGGATGCCACCGACGACGGCGTACACGAGTCCCAGCGGCAGCGCCAGGGCACCAGCGGCCAGGGCACGTCCAATCCGGTCTGCCCGGCCGTCAACACCGGTGGCAATGTGGAGTGCAAACGCTGTGTTGTCGTAGGAAATGTCGGCACTGATGGACCAAACAACCAGGAATGCAGCCAGAGCCCCGCCGAAGCCTAAGGCCACGCCGAGCGCATCTCCCGATCCTGCCTGCGATCCGGCAAACACAAAGACCAACGGCATTAGCGGAGCTATCAACAAGCCCGCGCTGTACCTCGGATCACGGAACCAGTAGCTAAGGCAACGCGCGGCAACGGCTCCCGCGGGTGTTGCCGGGAACCAGGTGAAGAAGCCGAGCTTCCCACCACGGCGCCGGCTTCCGCCAGCGTAGGCCGGAGTTACCAGCGCACGCGAAAGGCACACCTTCCATACCCAGACGAGGGCTCCGATACTCGCCACGGCGATGAGGAACTTCACTCCGGCGGCACCAAAGTGGCCCTGGGCAACGTCCGCCGGAACGGCCCAAATTGCACCCAAGGGTGTCCACGACACGGTGTTGGCCAGAGCCGGAAGGTAATCGCGGAGGTTACTCACGCCGTCGGACACGCTGGTGATGATAGGACCAAGGAACATCAGCGGAAGCAACAAGACAATGCCACTGAAGTCCTTGAAGCGCCGGGTCGAGGCAAGGCTTGCGCTGGCCGCCGTGATGGCACGCGAGGCGGCGATGCACGTCACCGCACCAAGCACACCACACACGAGAGCCACGAGTGCGGCAAGGGGGTGCCGCCACCAGGACGCGGCGGTGCCAATCGAGGCGATCAAGGTTATGGCACCTGGTATCCCAATGAAACTTGAGACCAGCAATCCGGTCAGCATGGATTTCATCGGGATGGCATAGGTGGTGAAGCGCGCGGGATCAAGGGTCATGTCCAAGCCGGCAGCCACAACCGGGATGATCAGCCAGCCTAGAATCAGCGCCGCACCAGCGAGCACAATCACCGTGCCAATGAAATCGGCCTCACCTGAGCCCAGGACTGCCAGCCCGACGATGACCGTGACTAGGACACCCAACCCGTAGAGGCCGCCAATAATCAGGCCCACCAATTGCCAGGGGCTGCGCTTGAGTGAATTCCGCAGCAGGGTCAGTTTCAGCCTTATGAGGTGCGCAACCATGCCAGCCCTGCACTCTCATTGCGGCCGCCGACCAGGTCAACAAACTTCTCTTCCAAGCTCTGTTCGCCACGTACCTCGGCAACGGTACCCGCAGCGAGAACACGGCCACCGGCAATGACGGCAACGTGATCGCACATGCGCTGGACCAGATCCATCACGTGGCTGGAAACAATCACCGTTCCACCGGACGTGACATAGTCCTCCAAGATATCGCGGATGTTTGCGGCCGAGACGGGGTCAACGGACTCGAACGGCTCATCCAGGACCAAAAGCTTTGGGGCGTGGATCAACGCGGCCGCCAAGGCAATCTTCTTGGTCATGCCGGCGGAGTAATCCACCACGAGGGTCCCGGCGTCGCGCGTCAAATCAAGTGCTGACAACAAGTCCTTGACCCGGGAACTCACGGTGTCCTGGTCCATGCCGCGCAACAAGCCCGCATACGTCACCAACTGCTCGCCGCTGAGCCGGTCGAAAAGTCGCACACCATCGGGCAGTAGCCCCATGAGCCGCTTTGCCTCCAATGGCTCCTTCCACACGTCCATGCCGTGGACATGGACCTGCCCGGCATCCGGACGCAGAAGACCCGTCGCCATGGACAGTGAGGTGGTTTTGCCTGCACCGTTGGGGCCCACCAGGCCGTAGAAGGATCCTGCTGGTACATCGAGGTCAATGTGGTCGACGGCGGTCTTGGAACCAAATCGCTTGGTCAATCCGCGGATTGAAAGGGCCGGTGGGCGCCCTTCACTTGGAGATTGTGCAAAAGAGTTGTTCATGCCCACACACTAACAATCCGATTGGCGAAGGGCCTGCTCCCAAAGGATGACATTGGCTTGACGTTAAATGCCGCGGCTTCGCCGCAACTAGCCCACACCATGTCTGAGTGGACCGCTGCGACGAAGCCGATGCGGGGTGAAGCGCCTGTTAGAACAATGCGCGGGCAAGCGCCTGTCGCGATGCCGAGACGCGAGGGTCGCTAACACCCACCACATCAAAAAGCTCCAACAGACGTACCCGCACACTGTCGCGTTCGGGGCCAAAATGCGTGCCGATGAACTTCACCAAACGCGCGAATGCGTCCTCAACGTGGCCGCCTGTGACATCCAGATCTGCCACGACCAACGCCGCCTCGAGATCGTCCGGGTCCCCGGCCGCACGGGAACGGAATTCCTCAGCTTGGACCACATTGATTTCGGCCGCACGGCGCATCAGGTGCACCTGTGCCAAACCAATCTTGGCATCGGCATCGTTGGGCTTTTCTGCCAATGCCTTCTCGTAGCTGGCCTGTGCACCGGCGAGGTCTCCGGCGTCGATGGCATCGCGGGCGGCCTGGTGCAGTGGCGGAAGCGGCGGTTCCGGTGCCGCCTCGGGATCCTGCGCGCCTCCCAGGTTCCCGGTCACGCCATTGCTGGCCGCGACCTTGAGCAGTTCCTCAAGGAACTCCCGAACCTGCTCTTCGGGAAGTTCACCTTCAAACATGGGAACCGGCTGGCCGTTGATCAGCGCAACCGCGGTGGGCACTGCGGTGATGCCAAAGGCCTGGGCAATCTGCGGGCTGCTGTCCACATCCACACGGCCCAGCGCAATCCTGCCACCGTATTCGTTCATCAGTTTTTCCAGCACCCCGGTGACCTGGGCAGACTGGTGGGAACGCCCCGACCCCAGCGACACCACCACGGGCACCTTCTGTGAAAGCTGGACGAACTCCTGAAAACTCGCCTCGTTTACATCAACGGCGTAGGGCGAGCCTGCGGAGGGAGCACCGGGCGCTGTGGCCCGGTTTTTCAAGGCTGAAAGGTCGACGGCGCCACGAAGGTTGATCCCGGGCGTCGCGTTTGGCGGCATGGGGGTGTTTTGACTCATGGATTCACTCTAACTGTGCCGACCCGCGGCGTTGAGACTTCTCGCCGCGGGTGAAACTTGACGAGGCTGACTTGCAAAGGTCCCGAACTTACTTGAACGATCCGCCAACGAGGTCGCGGGTAGCGGACAAGACGGTGATTTGGTCCTCACCGCCGGCCGGGGGGATGTACATGACAACAGGCTCGGCGTAGGTCAAGGTGAAGCCCTTGGTTGTTTCCGTGCCACCTGTAAATACGGCGGCATCGTCACCAACAGTGAGCTTGGCGTCTTCCTTGCTCGTGGCGTCAATCCCGAAGGTGTAACCAACCACCACCATGGCACCACCGTCCGCGGTGCGCAGGGAAACAACAGGATCGCTGCTGGCCTTGTGGCTGAACACGTAGCTGGCGTCCTTGGCGTCGGCAACAACCTTTTTCTGCAGGTCAAAGACGCTCGTGATGTAGATGCTGTCCTTGAATGAGGCCTTGAACGAACTGTCTGCCTTGGTCAGGCGGTCACTAAGCGCAGCGACTGCTGCGTCCGGACTCATCAACAAATCGCTTTTATCGTCCTTGGCTACTTCCTTGGTGCCTTCCTTATCCACGGTGGGAAGCGTCTGGCCGGGAAGCAACGGTGTTGCCTTGACGAGCTTGTAGTTCTCGCGGGCACTTGCCTGCACCAACGTGAGCAACTGCGGCAGTTGGTTATTTTCGCCCTTGGTGACGAACATGGCCGAACGCGGCCACGTTTCGGTGGTGGTGACAACCTTGGCCAACAGAGTCGTTGCATTGACAGGCTCCACGGCGGCCTGCTTCGCAACGGCAGAGCGGATCTTGTAGTTGGCGGTCCGGACCTGCAAGGCCATGCCACCAACCCGCGATTCCAATTCCTTGGCGTTCTTGGCGTTGTCTCCTGTTGCGACCACGGAAGCTACCGCGTCTGCGATGCGCTGAACCTGGCTGTCAAGGAGGTTCGGGAAGCCCGTAGCCGGCGCCGTGGTGGCACCGGCGGTGGCCTGCGCGTCAGCGCTACCACTCGGTGCCGGCGTGGTGGGGTCAGCGGCTAGGGCCGGGCTGACACTGCCGGCCAGGAGCACGGCAGCCAAAGCGGCGCCCCACCGGGTCGCGGTCTTCATGTTGTTGGTCTTCAAGTTATTGGTCTTCAAGGGCTTGACCGAACTGTGGTCCACCGAAGCACGGCGCTCAGACTTGCCATCTTTCTTGCCTTCTTCCTTGGACTCGGCAGCCTTCTTCCGTGCTGCAGCTGACCAACGGGACGGTTTGCCCTGTTTGGGGCTGTTGTCTTGGCCCGAACCGCTTCCGGAACCCGAATCGCCGTCGGAGTCCTTGCCAGAGTCCTCGTCGGAATCGGACGCCGCCGGCTCCGCGTCGTTCTTGGCGGGCACGATGACGTCATCGCCGCGTAAGGAAATAGGTAGAGCCGAGGTGGCGTCGGTAACCGGAATCTTGGCAGCGGCGCTATCGTCCTTGGGCTTGCCTTCGGCCGCAGCAGCAGCGGCACGCCGGACATCGGCGATCGTCTCGTGTGCGGGAGCCTGCGGCTCATCCTTGACCCCGTCGCGGGCGGCCACGATCTTGGCCACCTCGATGGCACCCGTGGCCGGATCAGCCGGGCGGACAGCGGAACGGCGCCCTGCAGTAGCCACAGCATTCTTGGGCTTGCGCGGTGCGATGAGGAACAGGAGGGCAGCCAGCGCCAGGAGCGCCGAACCAATGACCATGAGCGGCACGGCCCATGGCGTTCCTTCTTGGTTCTCCACGGTGATGGAAATGTCTGTGGGGGCGGCGGCCTTACCATCAGAGGAAAGCAGCAGTGCCCAATCTCCGTGACCGGGAGACTGCCACGTGTAGCTCATCTCGCCGGTGCCCTTTTCTTCGCTGACCCACATATCAGAGCCGCTCGGGTTGGGCACGGTTTCGGCACCTGTCTTGCTCTCGCTGGTCAGCGCGGAGAAGTCCTCATTGGCGGCGCCAACCTTGGTGTACGCGGCATCGCCGATCCATCCAGTGATGTCGCCTTCACGGGCAACAGCCACTTGGATGGGGCCATCGTTCTTGATGGTCATGGTGAACTTGCCCTCGCGAGTGTCAAGCAGCTCAGGGCCTATGACCGTCAGCGGCGCCGGGCTCGATACTGCCGGGACACTGGCCGTCAGCGTGGCAGGTGGAAGCCAGATGGTGCGCTGGCCTATACCAGTACCCAACACCAAGAGGCCTAGCACGGCCAGGACGATTGCTATTTTTGAACGCAAAAACTTACCTAACATCGACGGAACACTGCTGTGGTCGTTATTTCAAGGGTAACCGAACCGTTATCTAAAGGTCATGCATCTTTGACTATTCTCACGTTTCCCCGCTCGTGGCTGTCCGGCCGAACCGGTCCTCGCTGGTACTCTCGAGGCACAAATGAGAATCGCAATACCTGCGCCCGCCCCGATCCAAAGGCAAAACCGTGAGCTCGTCCCCTGAATCAAGTGCAACTGGCCCTGAGGACACCCCGGCCGTTCACAACGCGAACAAATCCCAGTCCCCGGACGACGCCGGACAAATCTCACCTTCCGCCGCGGCCGGCGACAACCCCGCTACCTTCGACGCCGACGCTGTTGCTGTGGCCGCCCCGGTTGCCGCCGAAGCAGCAGCACTGCGTGCGAACAGACAGGCCCCGCCCAGAGGGTGGCGGGCCTGGGTGTTGAAAACAGTGCGGCAACCGATCCCGGGTGCCCAACCACGGGTTCGCTTTGATCTTCCAAGTGAACCCGGCGTGGAACAGACACCCCGCTCGGTGGAGGCTTCGCAGACATCGAGCATGTTCCGGCACCCCATTTACTTCGGCTTCATGGGCACCATCGGTGTTGGCATCGCCTTGTTCCTGAATTACATGTTGGCCAACACGGAATCGCTGCTGCTGTGGATCGTGACGGCATTGTTTATTGCCCTGGGGCTGGATCCGGTGGTCCGCTGGTTGGAAAAGCGGAAGGTGCCTCGCGGACTTGGCATTGTCATTGTGTTGGTGGCCCTGTTGGGAGCCGTGGCCATCTTCTTCGCCACCCTTATCCCCACCATCATTGAGCAAACAACCCAGTTGGTGAACAAGGCTCCTGGCTGGATCAGTGATTTCCTGAATTCAGAGTTCTTCAAGCAACTCGACGTTCAGTATCGCGTGCTGGATACCGTCAACGAGCAGGTTGCCAAGTTCTTCCAGGACGCACAGGCCGTGGGTGGCATCTTTGGCGGCGTCCTCGGCGTTGGCACAACGATCGCCAACGGCTTATTTGGCACCTTGATTGTTTTGGTGCTGAGCCTGTATTTCCTGGCTTCGCTTCCTGCCATCAAGAGGTGGGGCTACCGCCTGGCCCCCCGCTCTCGCCGCAACCGGGTTGAGGAACTGAGCGAGGAAATCACCCGCGGGGTCGGCAACTACGTCATCGGCCAGGTCTGCGTCGCTGTCCTGAACGCCACCTTCGCCTTTGTTGTCATGACGATCTTGAATGTTCCCTTTACGGTCCTGCTGGCCTTCATGGTGGCCTTGATGGCGTTCATCCCTTTGGTCGGCGGCACCATCGCGGCCGTTGTTGTCATTGCCGTGAGTTTGACCGTGGGATGGCAGACCGCTCTCATTTACGCCATTTGTTACCTGGCATATCTGCAGTTTGAGGCGTACTTTGTCTCACCGCGCATTATGCAAAAAGCTGTGGCGGTGCCTGGCGCAGTTGCCGTCATCTCCGTCATAGCCGGAGGCAGCCTGCTGGGCGTACTGGGGGCCTTGATTGCGATTCCTACAGCGGCCGCAGTCATGCTGCTGGTCAAGGAAGTCTTTATTGTCCGTCAGGACAAACTGTAGCGTTGCGCCACCCCGGCGCCGGAAGGTTCGGCGCCGGGAAGGCTAGACGGCCGGAAGGCTAGACGGCAGGAACCGAAGCAAAGGGGCCGTGCCATTCGACCGGCAGTTCCACCTCGGCGCCCAGCACGGTTGATGCGATTTCATTGAGCGCGCGGGCGGCAAACCTCTCGCCAACCCACAGGTGCTTGGCACCGTCAACGGGCACCATGGTGGCCTGCGGGACGAGGGCAAACCGCTCCGCGGCCTCTTCCGGGCGCAAGTAATCATCAAATTCAGGGACCAGCACCGTCAACGGTTTTCCGGCCGTAGCCCAACCCACCAGATCAGCATCCTGGGCTCGGTGCAGTGGCGGCGACAGCAGGACTGCGCCTTCCACAGATTCGGCGACCGGTGATACTGCGCCGTATTTGAGCACAAGCTCGGTGCCAAAGGACCAGCCCACCAGCCATCGGTTGGGCAGTCCGCGTTCCACGGCAAATTGCACGGCCGCCTCAACATCCAACCGCTCTCCGATGCCTTCCTCGAAGGCACCTTCACTGGTGCCGCGCGGCGAGGTGGTGCCTCGTGTATTGAAGCGCAACACCGCGACGCCTGCCAATGCAGGGAGCCGGTAGGAGGCTTTCTTGTACACGTGGGAATCCATGAATCCGCCGTGGGTGGGCAGCGGGTGGAGCGTGATCAGCGTGGCCTTGACGACGCCGTCGGCCGGCAGTGCCAACTCCCCCACCAGGGTCAGGCCATCGGCGGTGTGCAGCTCGATGTTCTCCCGCACGGCCGGCAGGATGCTGGAGGCCCGGATGGGACCGGTTGCCTCGGAGAAGATAAGGGTGGTGGGGTCGAATTCCATGCCTTCCAGCCTACCTGTAGCGAAAGCTGCGGCCGCGCCAGCAGTTGCTGTGCCAGTGGCGACGATCCCGCAGGCCGGCCTCGTTGCCAAACATGGCGTCTTCCTGCCACACCACCAGATGGGGCACGCCCGGGGTGATTTGGTGATGGCAGCCGGGGCAGGTGTACACCTTTTGCGCATTTCCGGCGCTGATGGTGCGTACGGCCCAGACGCCGTCAGGCGCGGATTCCGTTGCCGGAATGCCCATGCGTGCCCGGTTGAGATCCAATTCGCCGTCACCGGAGGAATCGCCTGCCCGTCCGAAAGATGTTCGACGGCGGCGGGGATGGTTGGAGCGGGGCATCTCACCATTGTGCCGCACGGGCGGGCCCTGCGCGAAGCGAGCGGCTTAGTCTCGGGAGGGCGTATGGGCCCACACACCCGAGGGACCCGAAGCGAGGAACGAGCTTTGGGAGGGCGTGGGGACTAGAGTGGAGCGCGTGCGTTTAGTAATTGCCAAGTGCTCCGTCGATTACGTCGGACGCCTCAAAGCCCATCTTCCCCTCGCCGTACGGCTGCTGCTGGTCAAGGCCGACGGCTCTGTCCTCGTGCACTCCGACGGCGGCTCCTATAAACCGCTGAACTGGATGAGCCCGCCGGCGACCCTGCGAACCGTGGGGCCCGAGGACACCGAGCTTGAGGACGGCGTCATTTCCCAATGGATCGTCAAGTCCACCAAGGCCGATGAACAGCTCATCATCAACATCTATGAGGAGCTGCACGATTCCAGCCATGATCTGGGTACCGATCCTGGATTGATCAAGGACGGCGTCGAAGCGGACCTGCAGCGACTCCTGGCCGAACAGATTGAACTCCTGGGCGCCGGCTTCACATTGATCCGTCGCGAATACTTCACCGCCATTGGCCCGGTCGACATTCTGGCTAGGGACTCCACGGGAGCCACCGTGGCCATTGAGCTCAAGCGCCGTGGCGACATCGATGGCGTGGAGCAGCTGACACGTTACCTAGAGCTGCTCAATCGCGATCCGCTCTTGGCCCCTGTCCGTGGCATCTTTGCTGCCCAACAGATCAAGCCACAAGCCAAAACCTTGGCCAATGATCGTGGGATCGAGTGCAAGACCCTTGATTACGACGCCATGCGCGGCGTAGATGACAGCGCCTCCCGCCTTTTCTAACTGCTTGGACGTGCAGCTTGACTAGACTTGGGACATGACTGATTCCACTCCTGCACCCGTGTCCGAGAAATTCCTCATCCAAGGCGATGTTGTTACCGACAACGGCATTGTTGAGGGCGGACTGCTCGCCATTGACGGCGACCGGATCGTGTATGCAGGGCGCGCCGACCACTTTGACGAGCCCGGCTTTGACGCCGGGGAGTTGGATGCGGCCAACGTCATCTCCCTTCCCGCCGGACAGCGGATCCTGCCCGGCTTGATTGATGTTCACAACCACGGCGGCAACGGCGGCGACTTCCCCAGTGGCGACGAGGCCTCGGCCCGTGTGGCCGTGGACTTCCTGCACCGTGCGGGCACCACAACGCTGCTGGCCAGCATGGTGACCGCCTCCCCCGAGGATCTCCTCAAGGGCATTGGGGTCTACGCCAATTTGACCGACGAGGGACTCCTCGCCGGCATCCACCTCGAAGGTCCATTCCTCTCGCACGCACGCTGCGGAGCCCAGAACCCGGCCTTCCTGCTTGAGCCGGACCTGGAGCTCATGGTCGCGCTCATCGAGGCCGGCCGGGGCGCCATCATCACCATGACGTATGCCCCCGAGCTGCCGGGGGCTGAGGACTTGGTGGACCTGCTCACAAACCATGGCATCACCCCGTCGTTGGGGCATACCGACTGCGATACCGTCACCGCTGCAGAATCACTGGAGCAGGCCCGCGAAGGCATGGATTCGGCCGGGTTCGACGGCGTGTCCGGGCGCCCCACAGTCACGCACCTTTTCAACGGCATGCCGCCCATGCACCACCGTTCTCCCGGACCTGTCGCAGCATGTCTGCGCCTGGCCAGCGCAGGGAACGCCGCCGTCGAACTTATTGCCGATAACACCCATTTGGATCCCGAAACCGTCAAGACAGTTTTTGCCTTGGTTGGTGCCGAGAACATCTTGCTGGTTACCGATTCCATGGCGGCGGCGGGTCTTGCCGACGGCCAGTACATGCTGGGCCCGTCACCTGTCACCGTCGAGAACGGCGTAGCCACCCTGGACGCCACGGGATCCATTGCTGGCGGTACAGCAACCTTGCTGGATGTGGTTCGGTTGACCACCGCGGCCGGTGTTGACTTCACCGATGCACTCATGTCTGCCACGGTGGTTCCGGCCGCAGTTCTTGGGCTCACCGACGAGGTGGGATCCCTGCGCCGGGGCCTGCGTGCCGACGTTCTGATTGTTGACGACAAGCTGGCTCTGCAGCGGGTCATGCGTGCCGGGCAGTGGCTGAATTAGTAAATATTTGAGACTCTTTTGTCGACTTCATCCTTCCGGATAATGCCGAGGACCGGACTGTCAACGATTTGCCCTGAGGACTTTGGCCACGGAGCGCACGGATATATTGGGCATATAGGCCTGCGCGACGGCGCCTCCCATGGCTGGCAGCGACAACGGATCCTGGTACATCAGATACCAGGATGCATGACGGGGCTTGAACCGCTGTTTGAAATTCGCCAAGGACGCAAACCCGTAGAGGGGTTCTAGCGTTCGAGCTAGGAGGCCAAGAACCCGGCCGAGGTTGTTGTCCTGTTCCTGAGTGTTGGCCAACGGGGATCCGGAGAGCGAGATGTACTCCACAGTTACCTTGAAGTGTTGCACGGCCGCGGCGATCAGGTATTCCATCACCCCGTTGTAGGCTCCTGTATTGCGTCGCATGAAATCCAGCGTCCAACTCACTACCTGCCCTTCTACAAATACGGGCAGCCAGCTTGTCACG
The DNA here is from genome assembly GCA_046714315.1 of Specibacter sp. Lineage (GTDB taxonomy): Bacteria > Actinomycetota > Actinomycetes > Actinomycetales > Micrococcaceae > Specibacter. The sequence continues at coordinate 18,660 of JBKKBD010000154.1, read as the reverse complement.
GCATGAATTCGCCCCGCCTCGTCAATGGCAAGGCACAACTGAACGTTGTCATCCTTGAGCTCCTCAAGGCCGCCGAGGGTGAACCCCAATTCAGGCAGTGACTGTCCTGATACCCAGTCCTCGGAAATCTCATGAACTTGCGTTCGCTGTCCTGACGTCAACGAGGCGTAAGTACACCAGTGCGCGCTCACGCCGAGTTTTCCTGCCTTGTTGACGGCCGTTCGAATGTTCTGCCAGTCCTTGCCCTTGAAGTCCATTCCGTGCACATCAAGGAGCGTTTCCGCAGCAACGGGAATCCGGTGGAATCCACGCGCTTGAAGCGCCTCAACTGTCGCCCCCGCCACCGAGTAAAAACAGGGTGTCAGTGACTCGTGGGAGCAATAGTCCAGAAATTCGGCCAGCGCTTGCACGGCATCTTCGGCAACACCCACGGGACCTCCCACCGTCACGGCCACACCATTGTGCACCTGGTAGGCAATGCACACTGTTCCGGCGTCGTTGAACCAGTATTGATTGCCCGGCCACAGCGTCATCCAGGACAGGCTTCCACCGCCTCTGTGCACCAGCGCTTTTGCGTTCTCGTGCTGGTCTGCCCCGCTGCGGCGTGCCCGGCTCAGGAACACGCCTAAGATGCTGACTCCACTGACCAGCCACAGCAGCGCACCGCCAAAACTAAACAACAATTCGGAAAGGAAGCCGTGCGGATACACACTTTCGGCATAGGCAAAGGGGAACGGATAGGGAAGAACAATCCGGGGGATGCCGGCGATCAAGCCCCGCATGCCCAACCGCCCGTCCTCGTTTCCTTCGGCCAACCACACGACCGAGTAGAGGCCAATGAAAGCCATCACTAACAGCGGCAGGAAAACCGCCGACCGTCGGCGCAACGCAGGATCGGGGTCAACCCGAAAATGGCGCCGGCCCGCCACGAGGAGTCCGGCAATAATCATGGGCACAAGGACTACAGGCAGTAAGTCCCAGACTGACTCGCTGACGTCCAATGTCCGATGGCCATGGCGCAGCGGCATGCCAAGGCCAGCAAAGACCTGAAAGTAAAACGCTGAGATGACACCGATTAGCAGATGCGCATAAACGGCCACCCAGAGAGCCAAGCGATTTCCCCGCCGCATGCCTTCCGCGCAGGCCAACAGCAACACCATGGGCATCATCGCCACCACATGGCCGCCGGCCCCCAACATGCCAAGGTTCTCAACTGCGATGTGGCAGGCACCGGTTAGGCATCCCCCCGGCCATTGCTCCGGATTGGGTTCCTGGCTGGTGATCCAGGTCCGCAGCACGGCCAGCGGTCCCTGGGGAAAATGTGCCAGGGCGGCCACGAGCGGACCTACCGCGAAAACCGCCACAATCATGGCCAGATTGGTTCGGATTTCCCGAGAGGTGGAACGGCCTATGGCACTCTCGCCAACCGCTGGCAGAAAGATCCTGCCCACCACAAGCCCGGCAAATACGGCGATCAGAATGAAGACGTGTTGGGCATGGCCCACATACACGCTAAGCATTATTGAGGTGGCAAGAATGAGAACCCGCAGTCGCCTCCGCCACAGCAGGCTGATGGCCTGGCTGGCAGCCATCAAGGTTCCGGCCGAGGCCGCGAACGGTCCAAGGAGAGTTGCATGATCCAACCCGGCCGGCATGTCAAGGCCCATCGACTTTGTCACTGCCAAAAGACCGCCGTAAACTACCACGGCTACCACCTGTGCTGTGATAAACAGAACGGCCGTGCGCCAGGTTCCCACCGTCACTTCAGCGAGTCCGAGCACGAGCCCCAGCACCGCAACCCCAAGCAGCATCGATGCCGTCGTGGAACTCAGGAAAAGCGTTGTGAAAACATTCCACCATGGTCCGCCAAACAGGTCGGTGACTTGGAATCCCCAGAATCCTGCCGTGTGTGCGGCCAACCGGCCAAGAAGCGAACCAGAGGATGCGTGGACAGCCACGGTGGCAGTCGCCAGGGTCACGGTCAGGGGCGCGCGCCGAATCCACCGCAGCAACGAGTGGCCCAGCCCAGTCATGGCAACCCTATTCCAGTGAACGTGAAAGCCAGACCTTGAGGCAGCGCGGCATTGACCACAGTCCATGAATGGCCACCGGGATAGCTGGCAGATTCGACCGTCATGCCCGCTTGGCGGCTAGCTGTTTGGAGAACTTTCACATTGGCAGAATACTGCGCATCCTGTGCACCGGCGGCAAAGAACCCGCGCACCTGCGGGTATTCGTTCTCTGCCAGCAGAGTCAACGGCACCTGGGAATCGAAGGCGGCCGCATTCCCGTGGAAAGCCCGCTGGATCGTGACTGACCTGTCGACCGCCAACCCAGGTTCTCGCTCAGGGGACACAGCCATGAAAGATGTGAAGACGTCCGGGTGCCGCGTCACCATCTGCACGGCGCAGGTACCACCATAGGAGAAGCCACCAATCGCCCAATGTGCCGGGTTGGCATCAGCATCCAGATTTCCCTTGATCCACGCTGGAACGTCTTTGGCCATGTACGTATCGACCTTGCCCAGCGATGAGTTCAGGCACATGGTGTTGGCGGAATCGCTGCCATTCGGATCGGGAATCACCACAAGCGGAGCCACTCCCCCATGGGCGTCCGCGTAGGCGTCGAGCGTCTTCACTAGATCTGAGGAACGCAACCATGAATCCGGTGAGCCAGGCTGGCCGCTCACCAAGACCAAAACAGGAAGCACCGGCCGATTGGGTGCTGAATACGCTGGCGGCAGGTAGACAATGGCATTCCTCGCCTGGAACCCCGATTCAGTGCCTGGAATCTTCACTGAGATGAGCCTCCCGCTGCTTGGCAGCACTGTGCCGCCCGTCCACCGTGCCGAAACCGGTGTCTTCATAAATTGTGATCCAGGTGCGAACTGCATGCGAGGGGGCGCGGCTTCAGCGATCTGCCTAGACGGGGCGAACAATGTACCCACGGTCGGATATTGCCCAAAGGAGGCATTGACCTGGACACCAACAAACACCATGACCAGAACAGTAGCGACGGCGGCACAGGAACGGCGCATCGTTGAAGCGCGGACGAGTGCCGGGTTCCGTTGGCGGCGGCGCAACCCCGCCAACGCCGTCGTGCTTCCCAAGGTGACGGCCCACATTAGGAGAGCGACATAGAAAACCACTGTGGCGGGAAGGTCTTCAGCCCACCAATAGAACACGTGGATGACGGCCCAGCACGCCACGATGCTCAACAACGCCGAAGCAGCAGCGGTTGCGAGGGCAAAGGCCCACCACGCGCCTGAACGGCGTAGGAGAAGGAAGAGGATGGCCATAGCGGCCAACAAAGCGGAGATTATGGGAACGGGCCCGTGGATCAGGCTCAGTTCATTTATCCAGCTCACAGGACCGCCGCATTCTCTCAAGTTGATCCACACTACGAGGTGGAAGCAAAGAGAGAATAGCCAAGCCGGCTGGGAAGATCCTGCGTTATGGCTGGGTGCGAGCCGGGGGTGGCGGCAGACTGAAAAGGCGTACTAGCGCCAGGTACCGACGCCCGTATGCGGTCCGGCTTCAAGCCACGATGACAAGCCTGCGTAGGCTCCAAATTTCATGGCCAGCAGAACTTCCTGGCCCTCATAGGAAAGGACCACAATGACCGACCCTGGCGGAACGCGGGTCAGTTCTTGCTCGCTGGGTTCGCGGCGGCCAACCATGGAGATTTTGCTGCGCGCCATGGTCTTGGCCGGCAGCGGACTTAACGAAAAAAGCCGCAGCCATTCAAGGCCCGACTCCCGGTAACGACAAACCCCCATTGCCCAGCGATTGCTCGCTGTGCAAATGGAGGCGTCCGCCGTGCCCAGGGCGCGCCGCAACATAATGCGGCGCACCCCAAACAGGCACAGTGTTATAACAACCAGCAGGAAAATTCCCGCCAGTGCGATGAACGCGATAACGGCTTCGTTCATCAATTGATTGCTAGCGAATCCCTGAGCCCGACGCTGCGCCGTCTTTCAACTGCGCATTGTCGGCAACGATCACGACTCGGTTTTCGTCAACCGAGAAGAAGCCACCGTCCACCTCAACTAAGAAGCGGGCTCCCTCAACGGGTGCGATCTCCAGCAAGCCCGGCGCCAAAACAGCAAGCAACGGGGAGTGACCGGGCAAAATGCCGATCTCGCCCTCGCTGGTGAACCCCTTCACAAGGGTCGCCGCACCGGACCACACAGCGTGGTCAGCCGCTACGATTTCAACTTCGAGGTTAGCCATGATTACTTCGTCGATTCCTGGATTGCAGCCCACTGACGCTCAACATCATCCATACCACCGATGTTGAAGAACGCCTGCTCGGCAATGTGGTCGACGTCGCCGTCGCAGATGGCCGTGAAGCCTTCAATGGTGTCCGCGATGGAAACCGTGGAACCTTCAACGCCGGTGAACTGCTTGGCCGTGTAGGTGTTCTGCGACAGGAACTGCTGGATACGGCGAGCACGCGATACAACGATCTTGTCCTCTTCACCGAGCTCGTCGATACCGAGGATCGCGATGATGTCCTGGAGTTCCTTGTTCTTCTGCAGGATCTGCTTGACACGGACAGCCGTGTCATAGTGAGCCTGGCCAACGTACTGCGGGTCAAGGATTCGTGACGTGGACGTCAACGGATCGATGGCCGGGTACAGACCACGAGAAGCGATTTCACGGGAAAGTTCCGTGGTCGCATCCAAGTGGGCGAAGGTCGCGGCCGGGGCCGGGTCCGTGTAGTCATCAGCAGGCACGTAAACGGCCTGCATGGACGTGATGGAGTGACCCTTGGTCGAGGTGATGCGCTCCTGCAGGAGACCCATCTCATCGGCAAGGTTGGGCTGGTAGCCCACAGCTGAAGGCATACGGCCCAACAGCGTGGAAACTTCTGAACCGGCCTGCGTGAAACGGAAGATGTTGTCGATGAAGAGCAACACATCCTGGTTCTGCACGTCACGGAAGTACTCCGCCATGGTCAGAGCTGACAGAGCAACGCGCAGACGCGTTCCCGGCGGCTCATCCATCTGGCCGAAGACCAGCGCGGTGTCCTTAAGAACACCAGCTTCTTCCATTTCAACCCAAAGGTCGTTACCTTCACGGGTACGCTCGCCAACACCAGCGAATACCGAAGTACCACCGAAGTTACGTGCAACACGGGTGATCATTTCCTGGATCAGAACGGTCTTACCGACACCGGCACCACCGAACAGTCCGATCTTTCCACCCTTGATGTACGGGGTGAGCAAGTCAATGGACTTGATACCAGTCTCGAGCATCTCAGTGGAGCCCTCGAGGCTAGCAAATGCCGGAGGCTTGCGGTGGATGGGCCAGCGCTCGGAGATGTTCAGCTCCGATTCCTTCACGTCGAGGGGTTCACCCAAGACGTTGAAGATGTGACCCTTGACGCCGTCGCCAACAGGCACGGTGATCGGGGCACCCAGGTCCTGCACGGAGGTACCGCGGACAAGTCCGTCGGTAGCCTGCAAGGAGATGGCGCGGATGAGGCCGTCTCCGAGGTGCTGGCTGGTTTCGAAGGTGATGGTCTTCTTCTCACCGTTGAGATTAATCTCGGTGGTAAGAGCGTTGTAAATAGCGGGAATGCCGTCGGCTGGGAATTCGACGTCGACAACCGGGCCGATGACGCGCGCAATGCGGCCTGTGGCACCGGCCTTCGCAGCGGTTCCCTGCTCGTTAAGTTGGGCAGTCATCTCTCTCACTTCACTTGTGTAGATGGCATTGAATAAGTATGAATTGGGCTGCTAAGACGCGTTGAGCGCATCAGCGCCCGCAACAATCTCGGAGAGCTCCTGCGTAATCTCAGCCTGACGGGCGTTGTTACGAAGACGCGTGTACTTCTTGATCAGATCGCTGGCGTTGTCGCCTGCAGTCTTCATGGCCCGCTGACGTGCCGCGAGCTCGGAAGCTGCCGCCTGCAACAAAGCTGAGAAGATGCGTGACTCGATGTACCTCGGCAACAAGGCGTCCAAGACGTCTTCGGCCTGCGGTTCGAACTCGTACAGCGGCAACAGGTCATCCGAGGACTCAACTTCTTCCTCAACAACTTCCAGCGGCAGCAAACGAATTACAGTCGGCTCCTGAACAACCATTGACTTGAACTGGGTGTAGACGACGTGGATTTCATCCACGCCACCCTCTTCGAAGTCGGTTGCGAAGTCCTGCAGCAGGACCTCGCGCAGTTCACGTGCAGTTTCAAATTGCGGGGCGTCGGTTCCACCGGTCCACACCTTGGCGTAATCGCGGCCACGGAAGTCGAAGTACGCCTGTGCCTTGCGGCCAACCAAATAGGTCGAGACGTCCTTGCCTTCTCCGTGCAGCAATTCAATAAGGTGCTCTGCCTGCTTCAAAACGCTGGCGGAGTAGGAACCGGCAAGACCACGGTCTGAGGTCATGACCAATACAGCAGCCCGGCGGATCTGCGCGGGCTCGGTGGTCAGCGGGTGATCGACCTCGGACTGGGACGCAACGGCAGAAACGGCACGGGTGATCGCATTGGCATACGGCAATGAAGCCGTGACACGTACACGTGCCTTGCCAATGCGGGACGCGGCAATAAGTTCCATCGCCTTGAAGATCTTTTGCATCGACGTGGTCGATGAGATCTTCTGGCGGTAAACCCGTATCTGGGCTCCCATGTTTGTCCTTTCCTTATCCTTTACTTAGCTTGCCGGCCCAAGCGGGCCGGCAAGCTAAGTAAGAAATGGTGTCAGCGTTTCTGCTTGACGATCTTTTCCTGGTCGACATCCTCAGCGGCAAGCGCATCGAACTCTTCGTGGCCGGCGCCAACCAACTGGTCGTCGCCCTCCGCGAAGAAGCCCTTCTTGAAGGAGTCAATATTGGACTTGAGCGCGTCAACAGTCGAAGGCTCCAGCAAGTTGGTTTCAGCCAACGTGGTCAGGATCGACGTCTTGTGACGCAGGTGCTCGAGGAATTCGCTCTCAAAGCGGAGGACATCCTCAACCGGAACGTTATCCAAGTAACCGTTGGTACCCATCCAGATTGAAACAACCTGGTTCTCGACCGGGAACGGTGCGTACTGACCCTGCTTGAGCAGTTCCATCAAACGCGCTCCACGGGTCAGCTGCTGCTTGGTAGCAGCATCCAAGTCGGAGGCGAACATGGCGAAAGCCTGCATGTCGCGGTACTGAGCCAGTTCCAGCTTCAAAGTACCGGCAACCTTCTTCATGGCCTTGACCTGTGCTGCACCACCAACGCGGGAGACAGAGACACCCACGTCAACAGCGGGACGCTGGTTGGCGTTGAAGAGGTCCGACTGGAGGAAGATCTGACCGTCGGTGATCGAGATGACGTTAGTCGGAATGTAAGCCGATACGTCATTTGCCTTGGTCTCGATGATCGGCAAGCCGGTCATCGAGCCTGCGCCGAGCTCATCAGAAAGCTTGGCACAACGTTCCAGCAGACGGGAGTGCAGGTAGAACACGTCACCGGGGTAGGCTTCGCGTCCCGGCGGGCGGCGCAGCAACAGTGAAACTGCGCGGTAAGCCTCGGCCTGCTTGGACAGATCATCAAACACGATCAGAACGTGCTTGCCGGCGTACATCCAGTGCTGGCCAATGGCCGAACCGGCGTACGGAGCCAAGTACTTGAAGCCGGCCGGGTCAGATGCAGGGGAGGCCACAATGGTGGTGTACTCCAGTGCGCCGTGATCAGCCAAGGTCTGGCGAACGGCAGCGATCGTCGATGCCTTCTGGCCAATTGCCACGTAAACGCAGCGAACCTGCTTCTTGACATCTCCGGAAGCCCAGTTGGCCTTCTGGTTGATGATGGCGTCAACGGCCAGAGCCGTCTTACCAGTCTGACGGTCACCAATGATCAGCTGACGCTGGCCACGGCCGATCGGGATCATGGCGTCGATTGCCTTCATACCGGTCTGCAGCGGTTCGTGAACCGACTTGCGCTCGGTAACACCGGGAGCCTGGAGTTCCAGGGCACGGCGGGTATCGGACTCAATCTCGCCCAGGTCGTCAATCGGCTGACCCAAGGGGTCAACGACGCGGCCAAGGAAGTTGTCGCCAACCGGCACGGAGAGGATCTCTCCGGTGCGGTGGACTTGCTGGCCTTCGGCGATGCCGTTGAAGTCGCCAAGGACGACCACGCCGATCTCGCGTGTGTCCAAGTTCTGGGCCAGGCCCAGTGTGCCGTCTTCGAAACGAAGAAGCTCGTTGGCCATGACGGAGGGAAGACCCTCCACCTTGGCAATGCCGTCACTTGCCGTGGTGACGCGGCCAACCTCGACGCGCTCTGCGTTGCCCGGTTCATAGGACGCTGCGAACTCATTCAAGGCATTCCGGACGTCGTCGGCATTGATGGTCAAGTCGGCCATCTGCAGTCCCTGCTCTCCTAAGTTGTGGCTGCCACCAAAATAATTTTCGGTGGTGGCAGCCTAAGTGTTTGATTCAGTCTGTTGTGGACTGGCTGTCAAGGAAACTGAAAGTTTCCTACACTGCCAACCGGCGGCGAAGATCGGACAGACGTGTGGCTGCGGTTGCGTCAACAACCTCATCCCCCACAACTACCTTGATCCCGCCGACTAATGTCGGGTCGATGTTGACATTGATCTTCAAATCGCGACCATAGAGATTGTTCAAGCCGGCCTGCAGTCGGTTGAGCTGCTCTGCGCTCAGGTCACGAGTGACGCTGACGTAAGCAATCCAACGCTGCTGGCGCTTGGCAACCAATTCCACGAAACGTTGCGCCAAGGCCGTGGGCTTAAGCCCGCGGGGGGCTGATACGGCCTGGCGGATCAACAGCGCAGCGACGTCGCCTGCCTGCGGAACAACCTTGAGCGCCAAGGCGCCCTTGGCGGTTTCCGTAGCCTGTGCATCGTCCAATGCGCGCTGCAGATCATGACTGGATCCAACAACTCGGATGAACGCGAAGAGTTCCTCTTCAAGCTTTTCCAGGTTGGCAGAGCCGTCACCTTGACCTTCAGCAACCGCGATCGCCGATGTTGCTGCCAAGACTTCCAGTGCATCGCCCAGGTCACGAGCCGAGCTCCAGCGTGCAGCAACCAGCTCAAGGAATACAGCCTGTGCAGAAGCACTGACCTTGCCCGAGAGAAGATTGGTGGCCAGTGCTGACTTCTCCGCACCCTCACGGGTGGGATCGGTCAAGGCGCGGCGCAGGCCGGCGTTGCTGTCAAGAAGCCCCAGAATTGCAAAGAGGTCCTGAGCCAATGCGATCGACGCAGTGGCAAGCTTAGGTTCCAACGACTCCAAAGCCGCTGCCAATGACTTGCTCGATACACCTGCCATTACTTCGATACACCCGCGTTCGACTGGTTTTCCAGGTCGGACAGGAAGCGTTCAACCACACGGTTTGAACGCGCATCGTCGTTGAGTGCTTCGCCGACGATCTTGCTTGCCAGTGTCGTTGCCAACGTGCCAACCTCGGTACGGAGGGAGTTCACTGCGGCAACGCGCTCGGATTCGATCTGAACCTGGGCCTGAGCGGTGATGCGTGCAGATTCCTCTGCAGCCTTCGCCTTCAGGTCGGCCAGGATCTGGGCGCCTTCTGAACGGGCGGACTCACGGATGCCATTGGCTTCCGTGCGAGCTTCCATCAGCTGAGCTTTGTACTGCTCCAAGAGGGCATTAGCTTCGGCCTGAGCCTCTTCTGCCTTCTCGATCCCACCCTCGATGGCTTCTACACGGTCCGTGTATGACTTCTCGAAAGTCGGAGCGATGAACTTCTTCACCACGAAGAGCAGGACAGCGAAAGCTACGGCAGTGACTAGCAGTTCCCACATATTGGGAACAAGCGGGTTGACACCCTCGCTAGCAAGGATTACTTCTGCGGTAATCATTTCTCACTTATCCTTAATCTGATATTCGTCCATGAACAATTCAGCCCGCAATACGGGATAAAAAGTTTTTAGACTAGACGCCAACGACGAAGGCGAAGACCAGGCCAAGGATGGCAAGTGCTTCTGCAAGGGCGAAGCCAAGCAGTGCGATGGGCTGCAGGATGCGCTGGGCTTCCGGCTGACGAGCTACACCGTTGATGTAAGCGGCGAAGATCATACCCACACCAATGGCTGAACCAATTGATGCCAGGCCGTAGCCAATCATGTTGAGCGAGCCGTGGAGTTCCATTTCGTTCCTTTCAAGATACCGACGTTGTGCCGGCAGGTTGTGAGGTGTTTCTTTATTCGAGAAAACTAAGGGTAATGCGAGGAAAAATTAGTGTGAATCCGCTTCCAGGCTGCCCTGGATGTAAATCGCGGTCAGCAGGGTAAACACAAAGGCCTGCAGGACCATGATCAACAATTCCAAGCCATACATGGCAACAGAACCAGCGATCACGGCAACGCCAGTGGCGTTGAGCAGGATGTTGTCCTGTTCCATGATCAGGTATTGTGCGCCGCTACCGGCCAGAACCACGATCATGTGGCCAGCCAGCATCGTTGCCATCAAACGCAACGAGTGCGTCAGTGGGCGAACGATGAAGTTAGAGATGATTTCCAACGGCACTAGCAGTGGCAGAATCCAACCGGGAACACCGGAGGGAACCACTGCAAGCTTGAAGAAGCGGATGCCGTTCTTCTTGACGCCAACAGCAATCCACGTGAAGTAGATAATGGCAGCAATTGCATAAGCACTGCCGGCGTGGGAGAAGGACGGGAGCTGTAGGAACGGGATGGCACCGAAGATGTTGTTCACCAAAACAAACATGAAGACGGTGAACAGCAGCGGTACCCAGGGGCGGAAGTTCTTCTCACCCATGATGTCGCGGCCAACAGTGTTGCGGGCGAAGCTGTAAAAGCCTTCAGCAAAGAACTGGGCACGGCCCGGAACAAGTTTCGGGTTTCGGATCGCGGCCTTAAAGAACCAAGCAATCAAAACCACCGACAAGATGATCATGATCATCTGCTTGCCAATACCGGTGCCGTATTCGGACATCCAAGGCAAGATATCGGGGAGGTGGGTATCGCTAATCGTCGGTGGAACGAAGCCACCGTCATTCGAGGCCATCGGGAGCGCAAACGCGGTCAACGCGCTGTCCTCTCTGCAGTTTCGGTCATAGGGCAAGTATGGTGTTCCATCCAAGGATGGTCAGCACCGTGAGAAGTTCTGATGGTGGCAATCAATGTTGTTTCCCGTCATCTAGGCGGCCATGCCTTTGATGATGTCGAGCCAGAAAGTATCCACACACCGCACCAACTGGCAGTGCGGCGAACAAAATCCAGCCAGTATCCAACAAATTGTCCACTCCCCACCCTATCAAACCCCAGAGCACGATTCCGCCAATGATGTAGGTGTAGTCCAGCTTTCCGGCATTGGACTTCGGCGGAACCACAACATGTGTCGGTTCATTGTCATCAGGGGCATTGTTCGTCACGGAAGGGTGCCTTTCTTTTTGCCTTCGGCAGCAGAAACACCCGGAGTCGGGGCCTGCACAGCGCTTTCATCGAACAACAGGAAACGTTGTTTGGTGAAGTTGACTACCTCGGTTGCCTGCCACAAAAGGACAACGGCAACAGCGGCCCCGGCAAACCAAGGCTTGTTGAGCCAACCGGGGGTGCCCATGGCATAAAGAACTGCAGCAAACCCAATAACTTTGACAAAGTAGGTCATCACGAAGACGCCCATGACAGCTGACGGCATTCTCTTACCAACAATGTGCCCAACCAACAGGCTGAGCCCGAAGAAGACAATCACCAGAAGGGAACCGAACAGTACGCTAAGGACGCCGTGGACATCAGTGAAGATGAAAGCCAGAACCACTATGACGAGCACGGCAACACCGGCAACCAGAAGGCACTTTTTCAAGATGTTCCAGCTGGGGCTCGCAGTGGGACCGGAAGCCGTTAACGGACCTCGCTCAGCGCTGTTGTTGGCGCTTGCGTCCTTCATGTGAACTCCATCGTCAGGGAGGTACCCCTCTCGTCACATTCTCCGCCAAGAAGGCCGCGGGCGACCTAGCTAAGGGAGGGCGTGGAAGGAGGGCGGTGAGTGTCACCAGCCACAATTCTACACGAGATAGAACTTCAGGACGACGCAAGTCCCCGGTATGGACCCGGTCGCCTATCACACGCTTTGGTCGCGGCCTTTCAAGAGTCCCTACGACGCAGCCTTCTCAGCCCGGCGTCGGAGATGGCTCTGAAACAAGGTGGGCGTGCGCAAGTAAGCCAGCACCACTGCAAATCCCGCCGCTGTGGCAACTACCTGGGCCACATTGCCGCCCTCAGCTGCAGCAATACCCAAGAGGCTCACCAAGATGGTTGCTGTGCACACAACAGCTGTGGCCTGCACATGGCTGAGACCCACGATCGTCAGGCGCTGGTAGACATGCTGACGGTGCGCTACGTACCAGCGTTCACCGGCCAGAAGCCTGCGCAGGAACGTCACAAAAGTGTCCGTCAGGTAAATCAACACGGGCGAGAAAATATACTCCGCCGGCACCCCGGCCAGAAATGCACACATGGCCGTAACGGCAATCGAGGCCCCGAGCAGATAGCTGCCCACATCGCCCAGAAATACCTTGTTGCGACTCAGGTTCCAGGGCAGGAAGCCGGCAAAGGCCAAGGCAATTGCGATGCCAACGTACACCAGCCAGCCGTGGCCGGCCACGTACCCCGCGTAGGCATAGAACCCACCCACAACGAGGCCGTGCGTACCTGAAATCCCGTTGATGCCATCCATGAAGTTGGCAACGTTGACATAGGCTGCCACGGCAATCGCACCGATGGGAATGAGCCACAGCTGCTGCTCTCCCGGATCAAGGATCGCCACTGCCGCTGTAGCAAGGCCACCGACGGCCAGTTGCAGTCCGGCGCGGATCTTGACGGACAGCCCACGGATGTCCTCAAGCCAGCCGATAGCTGAGGCAGCCAGTACGACTCCGAGAATCACCACCAGGGTAAGTGAAGCTTGGCGCTCATTCCCCGATTGGGGCAAAAAGATGGCCGCGAGGACAGCGGCCGGCAAGGCCACCGCCGTCGTAATTCCCATGCCGCGGATGGTGGGCTTCGTGTGGGAGGAACGCGCGTTGGGAACGTCAAGCACTCCGGCACGGGCCAGGAGTGGCCGAACGAAGGCCGGCAGCACGAGTGCCAGGACCAACGCGATGACGCCTACGGTGATTTGTGCCCAGGTTTCCATCAGGCGCCCGCCGCAACGTCGCCGTCGGAGTCGTCAATGCTGGCCCCGTTGGGACCGGCCTCATCCTTGCAGCGCTGGAGCCACAGATCCAAGTTCAGATCCGCCGGGTTCAGTGGTTGGGCGTGCGTGTGGGAGATCTTGGCGTGACCGTCGGGGTCCTTGATTTCATCGTCACCGGTGAGCTGTTCGTGCAGCTTTTCAGAGGGTCGCAGGCCGGTGATCTTGATTTCAATCTTGCGCCCGGACATGGCAATCATGCGTTCGGCAACGTCCATGATGCGCACGGGTTCGCCCATGTCAAGGATCAACACATCACCGCCGTGGCCAATGGCTCCGGCCTGGATGACCAGCTGGCATGCCTCGGGAATGGTCATGAAGAAACGGGTGATGTCCGGATGTGTGACTGTGACGGGACCACCCTTGTTGATCTGGTCCGTGAACAACGGCAGCATGGACCCGCGGCTGCCAATGACGTTCCCAAAGCGAACAGAGACATAACGTTTACCCGTCTCCCCCGCCATCCAGGAGGTGAGCTTTTCGGCCGCCCGCTTGGAGTGGCCAAGGGCAGTGGTGGGGCTGGCGGCCTTGTCGGTGGAAATATTCACATACGTTTCGACACCGACGTTGCGGGCTGCCTGCAGCACATTCAGCGAGCCAAGGACGTTTGTCTTCCAGCCCTCTTGCGGGTACATCTGCAGCAGCGGCGCGTGCTTGAGCGCTGCTGCGTGGAAGACAACCTCCGGGCGGCGATCGGCGAAAATCCGGTTCAAGGCCTCGGCGTCACGAATGTCTGCGAGAACAATGTTCTTGTTGTCCAGCAGGCCGTGGCCCTCGATGGAAAGCTGGGTGTGCTGAAGTCCGGACTCGTCACGGTCCAGCATGACCAGTTCGGCCGGGGCGAACCCGTTCAGCTGGCGGCACAGCTCCGAGCCAATGGATCCGCCGGCGCCCGTGACAAGCACTCGCTTGCCTTTGATATAGCCGGCAATCTGCTCCACCTGGGTTTCGACCGGGCTGCGGCCGATCAGGTCAGCAACATCGATTTCGCGGAAATCCGTCAGCCCGCCCTGGTTGTCCCGGTTGGTGTCGGGGCTGAGCATCTCCTGCAGCGGCGGCAGGATCAAGACTTTCACGCCGAGGCCGGCAACGCTGTCTGAAATCTCGCGGATCCGCTTGGAACTCAGGTGCGCCATGGCCAAAACCACCACCGTCGACTTCGTGCGCCTAATCAATTCAGGCAACTCGTCTCCGCCGCCCAAAACGCCAACCGAGCTCAGACGCAGGTGCTTCTTCGTGGAGTCATCATCGACCAAACCCACAGGGACGTAGGGCGACTCGGGGTCCTGGACCATGCGGGTCACAAGCGAATTGCCAAGGAAACCGGCACCATAGATCAGGGTTTTCTGGGCTTCCTCACCAAAAATCGGCTTGCCTTCAACGTAGAGGCGCTTGGCGTAGCGAATGGCAGCCATGGACAATGCCGCAAAGGGGAAGGCGATGACGGCCACAGACCTGGCCACATGGAGCTCACCGATAAAGATGGAGAGGAAGATGCTGGTCACGACACATACGATCAAGGTCACCGCAACAAGGACGCGAGCCTCATGGATGCTGCCAAAGGTGTAACGGCCGCGATACAGGGCCATGTACCAGCCGGCGATCAACTGGGTGGCCACAGCCACGGCGATCAAGATACCCAGACCAGCGAAATTGATCAGGCCAATATCCAGCTCGTAGCGCAGCAATACCGCCAGGAACAAGGCTATGGTCCACGCAAACGAATCCAGGATCGCCTGTGACCATAGCCATAAGCGCGGCTTGCTATCACTTTCCGCGGATGTGGGCGCGGGGTGTCCGCCTGCCTGTGTTTTAGTGGTATTCAACGTGATTCGTATTTCCGTTTTCTGCCAAGTTGTTTGCGGCGGGGAACTATTGTCCACGGCATTGTCCACGGCGCAACAAACCACCGGCAGGTGGCTGTACTAAAGTGGAAGGTACACAAGAATAGTAATCCCTTCCGTTGATTACTCACTGTTTAGCCGTGCCGGATGCCGCGCAACGTCGCGGGCACCACCCGAGAGGACTCCCCTTGACAGACACCGTAGCCGTCGCTGCCGTCACCTTTGACCGGCCTGAGGACGTGCGAATCCTGCTGGGTGCCCTTGCACAGCAAACTCACGCACCCCATGCCATTGCGCTGGTTGATTCCGGCACGGAGGACGTGCGCGATATTGCTGCCGAAGCCCCTGCTGAGGTCACCTATGTGCGTTCCTTAGCGAATCTGGGCGGGGCCGGAGGTTTCTCGCTGGCCATCCTTAATGCCATCGCCTCGGGTGCGCAGTGGGTGTGGATCATGGACGACGACGCCCATCCGGAGGATCCAGCCTGCCTGGCAACGTTGCTGGCGGCCGCCAAGGCGCGCAACCTTGACGTTGTGGTTCCCCTGATCGTGGCGCCGGGCGAGCCGAGCAAGCTGTCCTTCCCTTTCCGAATCGACGGTCACTTGACCCACGAACGATCAGTGGTGGAACCGCTTGGCTTCATCGACAACGTTGGCCAGTTTTTCAACGGCGCGCTGATCCGTACCGACGTCTTTTTCAAGGTTGGCCTTCCGGATCTGCGCCTGTTCATCCGCGGTGACGAAACAGACTTCATGCTCCGCCTGCGCGAGGCCAAGGTGAAATTTGGCACCGTCACCTCGGTGGCGCTGACCCACCCCGCTGGTTGGGGAGAAGTCCAGGAGGTCCTGGGCGACCGCCTCCACGTGCTGGTTCCGGAAACCCCGTTCAAGCGTTTCTACTACTACCGCAACCGCGGCTTCCTCACCCGCAAGCACCGCCGCGTTCGCTCACTCGTAGCGGACGCCGTGGGCTACCCCCTGTACTTCCTGAAAAAGGGTGACCTCAAGGGCTTGGCCTCGTGGATCAGCACCTATTCTGCAGGACTGCGTGGCGCCAAGTTTGGCCCCATGAAGGACCAGAAATTTTGAGTTTGGGCCGGCGTGAACGGTTCTTCCTCGTCATCACGACCTTCAACCGTGCGGGCTATCTTGGCGATTTGTTGGATTCTGTTGCTGCGTTGGAGCCGGCTCCTGATGGGGTCATTGTGGTCAACAATGCCAGCACCGATGAAACGGTTTCGGTCATCGAGTCCGCCACGGAACGGCTCGCCGCACTTGCCACTCCCATTCCGGTCATTGCCCACACGTTGGCCGAGAACTCTGGGGGTGCCGGGGGCTTTTCCGCTGGCGTGCAGCGTGCCTTGGCTGAGGGCGCCCAGTGGATGTGGCTCATGGACGACGACGTCACGTGCGTTCCCGGGGCAGTCGGCGCCTTTGGGCCATGGATGGATAAATACGACGCCATTGTTGGCCGCCGTTATGACGCCGAAGGTGAGCCCTTCTTTTGGCAAAACAACTTCAACACCTTTCTTGGCTTTCCACTGCCCGTGCGCGGCAACGTCTTTGCCACATCGAATGAATTTGCCACCAATGTTGGCTGCTTCGAAGGGATGCTGCTGCATGCCGACGCCGCGCGTTCGGTGGGGCTGCCGGACCCGCGCTTCTTCTTGAATTGGGATGACACGATCTACGGCTGGCAGGTCTCCCTGCAACGTCCGGTCATGTACGTCAACGAGTTCGTCCTGCGCAAGGCCCGCTCCCAGCGAAGCATCGATCTGGGCATCCGACACCTGAACGATTCCTCTGATCTCAGCCGTTTCTACGTGATGCGCAACCGAGGGCTGGTGGGCCAATACCTGCGAGTCCACGGACGCTTTAACCGCGTGGGCTTCGCCCTAGGGACGGCGCTGACGGCCTCCAAGGAGTTGCTGCGCCTGGTGGGCGTGGAGAAGACGCTCCGCGGCAGCGGCCGGCTGCTGGCGGGATGGCGTGAATCGCGGGCAATTCTGGCCGCGACCGATTTTGAACCGATGCCGCCATTGGAAGGCAAGAACTGACATGTCCGTGGATTCCCCAAACCTTCGCTGGCTTGTGCTCGGCGCCTCAGGTTTTGTTGGCGGCGCCATTGCCGCCGAACTTCGCGCGCGCGGTGCCAATGTGGTGACCATGGCAGCGCCAAGGCTCAACAGCTCAGCGACAACGGCCGACGCCATTGTTGTCGCAGCCAACAGCCCACTAATTTCGGCAGCCCGCACCGAGCTCGGCCGCGCATTCGCCGACATCGACGTTGTCATCAATGCCGCGGGACTGGCCACACCCGGCGACGGCGAATCGCCGGCGCTTACGGGTGCCAATGCGCTCTTGCCGGCCGTCACAGCGCTGGCCGCCCATGATGCCGGCGTAGGGCGGGTTGTGCATTTGAGCAGCGCCTCCGTCCAGGGCCACCGCCGGGTGATTGATGAAAGTGCGCAGCGCGCTCCCTTTTCGGCATATTCCCGGTCCAAGGCACTCGGCGAGGAGGCCCTTGAGCTGTTGCTGGCCAGTGCCGCACCAACGTCCGTGGTGACCGTCCGTGCCACCTCGGTACAGGGAACTAGCCGTCGCACGACGCTGTCCCTGATCAAGGTTGCAGGCTCCCCTATCGCTTCAGTCGCGGCGCCTGGCACGGCTCCGACGCCCGTCAGTTCCATCGATGCCTTGGCGTGGTTTGTCGTCGAGACCGGGCAACACGCAGGAGATATTCCGGCTCTGGTTCTACAACCGTGGGAAGGCCTGTCCGTCAGTGATGTGCTGACGGCCGCGGGTGGCCGTGCTCCCCGCCGGCTGCCACGTTGGTTGTGCCGCAGCGTCCTCGCCACCGGCTATTTCACCTCTAGGTTGTTGAGGGAACGGCTGCACGGGCCCATCCGCAGGGTGGAATTGATGTGGTTCGGCCAGGAGCAGGCGCCGGGCTGGGCGGAAGCTGTGGGTCTGGTTCCCGTCCCGTCCGCCGCAGCGCTTTTGGAGAAGGCCCACCAAGCGCACTAATGCTGGCTAGACAGGTCCTGTCGATAGAGGTATGGGCAGGGACTCCCTTCTCCAAGCTGCCCCGCGTACTGTGATGAAAGGCCCGATTCACCGGCCATAATCCCTATGACAGGAGCACCGGTATGCACCTCGTACCCAAAACATCCACCACAAAAGGTCCCGCCGAACTCTTCACCGGAGACGTGCACTACGACGTCATTGCCGCCGGTATCGCACCGTCTCGGCTGAGGGTAAATCTTGTTCGCTTCGCACCCGGCGCACATACGGCCTGGCACCGTCATGCCAACGGGCAGACGCTGCACGTCACCGACGGTGTCGGCTTGGTTCAATCCCGTG
This sequence comes from Specibacter sp., assembly GCA_046714315.1. Taxonomy (GTDB): domain Bacteria; phylum Actinomycetota; class Actinomycetes; order Actinomycetales; family Micrococcaceae; genus Specibacter. The sequence goes on along the minus strand of JBKKBD010000154.1, from coordinate 271 downwards.
GTGGCGAAATCATTGAAATGCATCCCGGCGATACCGTCTACACTCCCCCGGGTGTCTGGCACTGGCACGGCGCACGTCCCACAGACTTCATGGCGCACCTTGCCATGTGGGAATCGTTGGACGAAGGCCAGGACGGTCCGGAAACCGAATGGGGAGAACATGTGGGCCACGGCGAATACCCCGCGGGCGGCTAACGGACTAGCTTCGCTTCATAATAATGGCCCCCAAACTAGAGTTTGGGGGCCATGATCATTTCGAGGTGCGGCTAGGA
>JBKKBD010000153.1:0-2638 GCA_046714315.1 Specibacter sp. | reverse complement strand
AGTCTTTTGGTGACTCCTTCGAAGGTACGGACCTCGAGGACGTTCTCGCCGAGGGCAACATTGGCAAGCTGGTGGTTGCCGGCGCTGAGACAGACGCGTGCATCCGCTCCACGATTCATGGCGCCTTCACCCGCGGCTACGATGTCACGCTGGTTGGCGACGCACACACCGCCGGGGATAAGACTCAGTGGGGTGCTCCCACCGTTCCCGAGGTCATTGCGCATACCAACCTCTATTGGCAGTTTCAGGACGCGCCAGGGCGCACAGCATCAGTGGTTGCGACCGCTGATGTGCGCTTCGGGGATTAGGTACGACGACGTCTCGCACCTGGGTGCCTCGGCTCAGGTGGCGGGGGAGGAGGAGTTGACGCGCTCAAAGTGTTCCACCACGGGGAACGGCTCATAAAACTCGTGAAGTAGGCTCTTCCACTGCTGGTAGCTAGCCGAAGTTCGGAAGCCCACAGTGTGGTCTTGGAGCTGTTCCCATTCAACCAACAGCAGGTATTCGTTCGGCGATTCCATAGACTTGGACAGTGTCAGGCTGCGAAATCCAGGCATGGCGGAAATAATGTGGCGCGCCTGCTCAAAGGCGGCCTCAAATTCGGACTCCCGGCCAGTAATAACCGGCAGGATGGCGTGTTCAGTAATCATGGCTCCATCTTGCCAACGGGTGAACAGGGAGAGACAATTTTGCCCGTTATGTGGACGTCAGTTCGCACGGTAGTTGCGGTTTCGGTAGCCGGTTGGGCTGATGGCATATCTGCGCTTGAATGCCGTGCTGAGCGCAAACGGACTGGCGTAGCCAACGGCCTTGGCAATCGTAGCCGTTGTCATCCGAGGGTCGGCGAGCATCTCACTGGCCAGCAGCATTCGCCAATTCGTCAGGTAGCTCATGGGTGGCTCTCCAACACTGGACCGGAATCTGCTGGCCAGCGTTGCACGCGAGATGTTCAGGCTCTGGGCCACGGACGCAAGGGTCCAGCCGGTCTCCGGGTGTGCATGAAAAAGTTCCAATGCCTCGGAGGAAACCGGGTCTGCGCTACCTGCGATCCAACCCTGCCTTCTTTCCGGATGAAGTTGCGCCCACGCCCTGACCGTGTGAACCAGGAGGACATCCAGCAACCTGTCTGCGGCGCTGCCATGACCTGGCGCATCGGTGGTGATCTCGCGTTCCAGCAGCATCACTAACTCCTCTGAAACGTGTTCGGCAGGAACAACCGCCACGCGTGGTAAACCCTGGGTAACCGCGGCCGTGATCTCGGCAGCTGATTCGTACGTGCCAACAAGCATGGTGTTCTCGCCCTTGGTGGCGTTTCCCCAGCTGCGAATGCCGTGGCTCATTTTCATGACAAGATCTTTTCCCGCAGCTGAGGTGCATATCTGGCCGGGATGAATGATCGCATCCGTGGAGCTTGATGGGTCATCGGAGATTGAGTATGGCTTGGGGCCCCGGACTAAGGCCACATCGCCGGGGGAAAGCTGATGGTTTTCTCCGTCCGCGGTCAAGCACGCGTGCCCGGTCATCATGGCGACAACGGTTAGCGGGGCTTTGTCCTGAACATCGATTGACCAGCTCCCGGACATCACAACCCGAAGTGTGAAAGCACGGCGGGCTCGCGGTCCGTCGAGCAGGTGCGTGAGAGGATCCATATAGTTAATCTAGACGAATGCGCATGGAATGTGGCCTTTTGCATATTCGAATCGATGAGCATTCGGTGTTCACTTAAGTTATGACAACCACAGCGATTGCCGCCATAACCGTAACGTCAGCCGTCTGCACGGGGCTTGCCGGAGGGGTCTATCTGGCTTTCTCAGCGATCGTTATGCCAACTCTGCGAACCCGGCCGTCGAAAGAGGCCATTGCCACCATGCAACGCATCAACGTCAGCGCCGTCAGGCCTCCGTTCATGATTGTCTTCTTTGGCGGTGCGGCGGCCACGGCCGCGCTGGCCATTATGGAACTCGCTTCGGGTACGTTGCATCTCCGGTCCATAGCCAGGATTTCAGGTGCCGTGCTTGCACTGGCCTCATTTGGCATCACCATCCTGCGCAATGTTCCCTTGAACAATGCCCTCGCCGCCGTGTGCTCCAGCGCCAATGACTCACAGCCGACGTGGAAGCGGTTTGACGGCCCATGGTCAATGGCCAACCTTGTTCGAGGAATCGCCGCCGGTGCAGCGACAGCGCTTCTGGCCGCCAGTCTTGCCTGACCTTTGACCCCCGCATGGCGGCTTAGTTGAAGCACCCAAACCCGATAATATTGATTTTTGGCCTTGTTCACGGTGCAAGAAATGGTTTGAGGCTTTTGGGGGAGTGGCATGACGGTTTGGACAGGCCAGAATTGGCAGTTGGTTGATGGTGACGAACGGCAGTCAGTCATCGGTGTAACCTTTGGCATCGGCCTTTTTGGATGAAGAGGTCGGATCCACAGGGACACTTTCGATCGCCCTGGCGGCCCTTCGCACCGAGCTGTCCCGCCCCATCGACTTTGGCCAAGGGATCACCTTTGTCCCCGAGGTCAGCGTGGAGTTGGGTACGGATACGGCAAGCCTCGCTGTCCGCGGCGGCCTTGAGGGAATCTCCGCCGCATGGCGGCGCCTGCCGGCGCTGTTCACGCCCGAAACGGTGAGCAAAAAAGA
>JBKKBD010000152.1:0-43354 GCA_046714315.1 Specibacter sp. | reverse complement strand
TGGGTGTGGATGGCCGTTTTGACCATCGGCACGTCGATGAGGTGGTTGGGCTGGTTCAGAGAGACAAACACCGTGGGCACCTCGGTGACGTACCACGGGATCTCTGCCGCCATGGGCGAGGACCACTTGACGCGGATCGCGGCTTCCTGGGCAAAGCCCTTCACGTTGGCAACCACAAGGGCGGCGTCGTACTTTTCGGAGTAGTCGTCCGTGGCCTCGTCGGAGATGACCGACATGAAGTTCACGCCCTCCTCCCCCGCAGCCTTGCGCTGATCGGCGGTCTTGAAGATGTGTACCTCAAAGCCCACACGCTCTAGCTCTTCGGCCACTGTGTCCAGATAACCCAAAGGGTCCTGCATGGTGAAGTCTGAGCCGCCGGAAATGCCATACAGCCTGATCCGCTTGTGCGTTGCCGGGGTCAGCGGCAGGTTGCCCTGCGTGTCCTTGACCAAAGTCACTGTCTTGTCCGCGATCTCGGCAGCAATGGCTCGATGTTCGGCGGAGCCGATCACGGCTAGCGCCTCCACTGGCGGAACCAGAGTTGCGCGGTCCTTCACATGCAGCCCAAGCGAAGCCTTCAGTGCCAGGATGCGACGCAAGGCGTCCTGCAGGCGTTCCTCGGTGATGACACCGTTGCGGTACCCGTCCAGCATGTAACTAAAATCGTCGGCCGGGTTGCGGAAGAACAGGAACATGTCGCAGCCTGCCGCAATAGCCGCCGGGACCAGGTCTCGGCGCTTCATGGCCTGGGTCATCCCAATCATCTGAGAAGCGTCGGTGAGGATCAGCCCGTTGAAGCCAAGCTCGCCGCGCAGCAGGTCACCGAGAAGTTCCGGGGCCAACGTAGCCGGGAGGACATCGGCGTCGGCCAAGCCCGGCAGGAAACGGCGGGACAGTTCCGGGGCGCCAATGTGCCCGATCATGATCGACTGGACGCCGTGCCCGATCATTTCGCGGTACACATGCCCATAGGTCTTATTCCACTCCTCGTAACCAAGGGTGTTGTAAGAGGTGACCACGTGCTGATCGCGCTCGTCAATGCCGTCGCCCGGGAAGTGCTTCATGGCGCAGGCGGTTGGTGACTCGCTAATGCCGTCGAAGTACTCCTTGGCCCGCTCCACCACAACCTCGGGCGTGTTGCCGAAGGAGCGGGTGGAGATGACGGTGTTGCGCCAGTTGTAGTGGATGTCCACGATCGGCGCGAACGCCCAGTTGCAGCCCAGCGCGGCGGTTTCGACACCGGCCACCTGGCCCATCTGGCGGGCGATCGACTTGTCCGGGTGCGAGCCCGCCTGCAGGTGGGTCGAAACAAAGGTGCCGTCATCACAGCTGCCGGCACCGCCCATTTCCGGGTTGGAGGCAATCAGCAGCGGGATTTTCGTCTTCGACTGTGCATGGCGGATATGCCCCTGCACGGCCGCGGACGGACCCGGACGGTAACGCATGCCACCCACGTGGAAGTTCTCCAGCACCTCATCGAGGTACTCGGGCGCGTAGCTGTTGTTGTGGTTGATGAACAGCTGGCCGATCTTCTCTTCCAGCGTCATCGACCCAATCGTCGACTCCACCCATGCCACCCCCGCGTCATCCAAATTGAACGGTGCGGCTCGCAAAACCACTGCGTAAGTCATTGCTTCTCCTGAAGTCTTGCTTGGTCTCTAAACAGTTTGCTGGAGACGTACGACGGCGTCACTCACCAGTGCGGGGACCGGCACCGAAATGTCAATCACCACGGCAGCCTCGTCGGCTTCCAGCGCCTCCAGGGTGGCGAGCTGCGAATCAAGCAACGTGGTCGGCATGAAGTGCCCCGACCGTCCCTCGAGCCGTGAGCTCAAGACCTCCCTAGTGCCATCCAGATGGAGGAATACCGCATCTGGTGCCTGGGCCCTGATGGCATCGCGGTAGCTGCGTTTCAGTGCAGAGCAGGCCACCACAAGCCCGTTGGCCGAGGATGCCAACTCCTGGCCAACGACCTGCAGCCAAGGTGCCCGGTCGTCGTCGTTCAAGGGGGTTCCGGCCGCCATCTTGGCAATGTTCTCCACCGGGTGGAGGGAGTCCCCGTCAGTGAATGGCAGGCCGAGCTCGTGCGCCACGAGGGCGCCGATCGTCGTCTTGCCGCAGCCGGAGACTCCCATCACCACAATGTGCGCCACCGCTGGGGGTGCAGCGTTTGTTGCATCGATCACCAGTCGTGGACCGTTCCGTCAACGAGGCGGTTGTACGGCAGGTAGGCCTGCTGGTACGGGAACGCCTTGGCAGCTTCCTCGTTGAATTCCACACCGATGCCGGGGGCATCACCGGGGTGCAGGTAACCGTCCTTGAAGGTCATGGACTGCTGGAAGACCTCGTTGGTCTTATCCGAGTGCTGCATGTATTCCTGAATACCGTAGTTGTGGATGGCCAGGCCAACGTGCAACTGGGCGGCGAAACCGATCGGGGAAATATCGGTGGGGCCGTGGAAACCGGACTTGATCTGGTATTGCGCGGCGTAGTCCATGACCTTCTTCAACGGCGAGATGCCACCAAAGTGGGTCGAGGCGGCACGCACGTAGTCGATAAGCTGTTCCTTGATCAATGTCTGGAAGTCATAGACCGTGTTGAAGATTTCACCAATGGCCAGCGGGGTGGTGGTGTGTGAACGCACCAGACGCAACGCTTCCTGGTTCTCGGCCGGGGTGCAGTCTTCCAACCAGAACAGGTCATACGGTTCCAATGACTTGCCCAGCTTTGCGGCCTGGATCGGGGTCATGCGGTGGTGGCCATCGTGCAGCAGCGGGATCTCGGGACCGAATTCGTTACGGACAGCTTCGAACACGGTGGGCAGGTGACGCAGGTAGGCGCGGGTGTCCCAGTCTTCTTCCTGCGGGTACGTGCCACGGCCGGCGGGCTCGTAGTCATAACGCTCACCCGATGCCTGGGCCTGGGCTGCAACACCGTAGACGGCCTTGATGCCCGGGACAGCGGTCTGGATACGGATGGACTTGTAGCCCAATTCCAGGTGTTCGCGGACGGAGTCGAACAGCTGCGGCAGATCGGAACCGGACGCGTGACCGTAGGCGCGCAAGCCGTTGCGTGAAGCACCACCCAGCAACTGGTACACCGGCAGTCCGGCGATCTTGCCCTTGATGTCCCACAACGCCATGTCGACGGCGGCAATCGCAGCCATGGTGACCGGGCCACGGCGCCAGTACGAGCTGCGGTAGATGAACTGCCAGGTATCCTCGATGCGGTGCGGGTCGCGACCGATCAGCAACTGGGCAACGTGCTCCTTCAGGTACGCGGCCACGGCGAGTTCACGCCCGTTCAGGGTCGCGTCTCCAATACCGACAACACCCTCATCGGTGGTGACCTTCAAGGTCACGAAGTTACGGCTGGGACTGGTGACAAATACTTCTGCGGAAACGATTTTCACGAGGGGTTCCTTCCAGGAGTTTTAGTGAGAAAAGATTGAAGCGAATAGATAAGGGTTTACCGACGGGCTAGGCGTTGTCGTCCGAGTCACGGCGATCAAGAGCTTCCTCGAGGCGGGCCGCGCGGCGCTCACTAATGTGGGCAACAATTTCCTTGTGCTTGGCGTCCGTCAGGGGGTAAACGATCATGACAAGGAGAGCCAAGAGCGCGAAAACCATCGGCAGCAGACCGGCACCGGCACGGATGCCGAGGAGTGCCTGTTCGCTTTGCTGGGCGGCACCGGCGGCGTACCCGCCCCAGGCGAGAGCAAAGGCGGCCAATGCGCCACCAACAGCCTGGCCGGTTTTCCGGGTGAAGGAGAACAGTGCGTAGGTGATGCCTTCGGTGCGGATGCCGGTCTTCCACTCGCCGTATTCAACGGTGTCAGCCTCAAGGGCCCAAACCAACATGCTGACCAGCAGCAGGCCCACCTGCGTGATGACGACGCCGGTGAAGGCGAGCCACACCATGGAGCTGGGTGCGAGGAACACGGTGAGTCCACCGATGGCCATGAGCAGCGCGCCACCCATGTAGATGTTCTTCTTGCCTGCGGCGCGCACCAGTCGCGGCAGGACGGCTGCCATGCCAAAGGTGAGGAAGATGTTAATGATGGACATGACGGCGTAGAGGGCCAGGGAGTGCAGAACGTCACGGAAGTAGTAGATCTGGACGGTGCCCAAAGCCAGCTGGCCGGTCAGGAACAGGAACGAGCTGATGCACAGTAGCAGCAGGGGCTTGTTGCCCTTGAGCGTGTCGATGCTCTGCTTCATGGAAACCTTGGATACCTCGCGGACCACGCGCTCCTTGGTGGAGAAGACGGTGAACATGTAAAGCCCTGTTCCCACGACCGCGAAAATGATCGTCAGGGTGGTGAACAGCGGCTGGAGGTTTTCTCCTCCCTTCATCAAGGGAGCGATGAAGATGCCAAGGAAGGAACCCACGGCGACGGCGCCGATGGTGCGGGCGCTGGCCAATTTGGCGCGCTCACCGGAGTTCTGGGTCATGGCCCCGGCGAGGGATCCGTAGGGGATATTGACGAAGCTGTAGGCCAGGCCAAGCAGTGCGTAGCTGAGGTAGGCCCACAGCAGCATGCCCGATTCCCCGATCTGGGGAATGGAGAAGGTGGCAACGCTGAGCAGCAAGAGCGGCACGGAACCGAACATGATGTACGGGCGGAACTTGCCGAGCTTCTTGTGGTAGGTCCGGTCCACCATGCGGCCGGCGAGGACGTCTGCAAAGGCGTCGAAGATTCGAACCACGAGCAAGAGTGTGCCCGCTGCTGCTGCGCTGATGCCCGCTACATCCGTGTAGTAGACCAAAAGGAACATGGTGGCTGTTGTGAAGGCCAGGTTGTTGGCGGCGTCACCGGCTCCGTAGCCCAAAACGCTGATCTTGGACAGGACGCCCGTGGCCGGCGCTTCCGTGCTCTGGCTGGATTGCTTTTGTGTCATGGTCAATGCGGGCTCCTTTACCCAAATCCTTTGCAGTTGCGCTGCTCTGGACAATTCCCATTTCGCCGGTCCCAGGTGGCCCTTCGGTGGACCGCTGCGGGGTCATCCCCAACGGGGATACCTGCCGCAGCTTGTACGCCGGCGTGTGAGCTGTATTACCCACTAGTTAACCAGCTAAGACAACAAATGGCAACCGCTTGCCAACTGTTTCTCAAATTTCCTCTCGCCGCCTCCCCAAACTCGCCCCACAATCACGTCGAACGGGCAGTAGATGTCAGTGTTTTCGCTCAACACTGTCATCTACTGCCCGTTCGGCGCGGGGTGGCAGGGATTGCACCCCTGCCTTGTGGTTAGGCGGTGGCGGCGAACCTGTCAGCCAGTGCTGCCACGGCGGCAATAGCCGCGGCGTTCTCTGCCAGCTGCACATCCAGAATTGCCACAAGTGCGGCCAGATCCTCACCGGGGGCAAGATTCAAGGCCGCCTCCAGCTCAGCCGACGCAGAATCGGCAATGGGCGCCCCGTTCTGATGGGCTTGACGCAGGAAGGCAACCCAAGCGGCAATCATCCTTGCGGCGCCGGTGCCGGAATGGCCAGCAGCCAGCTCTGCCTTCAACACCGGCACGGCCCGCATGCGCAGCTTGCTGGACCCGTCCATGGCGATCTGGGCCAGGTGATGGGCGATCCGGGCATTGCCGAACCGTTCCAAGAGCGCGACGCGGTAGGCGGGGATATTCAGGCCTTCGGCGGGCAGATTGGCTTGCGCCTCGTCCCAAAATTCGGTAATCCAGACGGCGCACACGGGGTCAGCCAGGGCCTCCGCCACAGTTTTGTGCCCTCGGAGCTGGCCGGCGTAGGCCATGAGCGAGTGGGAGCCGTTGAGCAGCCACAGTTTGCGGTTCTCAAAGTGCTCAATCTCGTCCACAAACACAGCTCCTGCGCTGGCCCAGTCCGGACGCCCCGCAGGGAAATCACCGCTGAGAACCCAGTCACTAAAGGGTTCGGTCACCACGGGTGAGGAATCGGCGTAGCCGCACTCCGTCTCAACCAACGCGATTTCGGCGTCGGTAGTGCGCGGGGTGATGCGGTCGATCGAGGTGCCCACAAAACTGACGTTCTCGGCAATCCAGGCACCCAGGCCAGGATCGACGACGTCGGCCAGCCCACCAATGGCGGCACGCGCCGCCGTGGCATTGTTGGCCAAATTGTCGCACGAAACCACTGCGATGGGCCCCGTGCCAGCGGTGCGCCGGGCAGCCAAGGCCTGAACCAAACGGCCCGCCGCCGTGCCGGCGGCAGGCGCGTGAACGGCGTCGTCCGCTTCAGCCGTGGCGTTGGCGGCAGTCAGGGCCCGCAGGATGTCGATGTCGCTTTGAACGGCAGGATTGGCGAGATCCAGAGAGCCGTCGGCCGCCAAGTTGTAGGCTGCCTCGGTGATGGTCAAGGTGACCAGGGCCGTGGTGGGCGCGGCGACGAGCCGTGACAGCGCGGCAACGTCTGCACCATCATGAGCCTCAACGATGGAAGTCATGAGTTCAAACTTGTCACCGTTGCCGCCACGTTCAATGAGCGTGAACAGGCCATCCTGGGCGGACAGGGCGGTGGCGGCGTCCGGGCGGCGTCCGGTAAACGCCGCGATCCCCCACTGTGCGCCGTCGCTGGCGTGTTGGGTGTACCACGCCTGATGGGCACGGTGGAATGCGCCGAGTCCCAGGTGGACAATGCGCACGGGTGCGGGTGGAGTGTCGCCGGTACGACTCAGGGGCTTTGTTGCGCTCATGGCGGGAGTCATTTCCGTATCGGGGATGGTGGTCACAGTGGCGCTCACAACTTGAAGGCGCGGCGGGGTGCCGCGTCAACAATGTCAATGATGATCTCGTGCGCGCGGGTCTCGCTGACGCGGCTTTCGGCCACGAGGCGGGCTAGGAACGCAGCCTCGATGCGGCGCGAGGTGTTGTGGCGGGCTGGAATGGAGCAGAAGGCCCGGGTGTCATCGATGAACCCCGATGAACGCGAGAAGCCTGCGGTCTCGGTGACGGCGCTGCGGAAGCGCAGCATGGCGTCGGGCGCGTCGAGGAACCACCACGGGGCGCCGATGAAGACAGAAGGGTAGAACCCGGCCAGGGGCGCAATTTCGCGCGAGAAGGCGGTCTCGTCAATCGTGAATGGAATGAAGTGGAAGCCTGGTGCCGTGCCGAAGTCCTCCAGCATGGGACGCAATGCTTCGGTGTAGCTGACGCCGAACGGGATGTCGTGACCCGTGTCGGCGCCAAACTTGTTGAACGAGGCCGTGTGGTGGTTTCGGAAAACACCGGGGTGGATGGTCATGACCAAACCGTCGGCCACCGACATGCGTGCCATCTCGTATGTCATATGCGCCTCGAAGACATCGGCGTCCTGAGCCGTTGCCTCACCCTTGCGGGCTTTCTCAAACAAGGCTTCGGCGGCGCTGGCATCCAGACGCAGGGTCTGCGCCGTGCGGACGCCGTGGTCGGCCGAGACGGCGCCGTGCTCCACGAAGTACTGACGGCGGTTTTCTAGCGCGCGGATGTATCCGGCATAGCCTGTGATTCCGTCACCGGCAACACTGATGAGCTTCTCAACCCGGTCCGCCCAACCCACTGCGGCGAACTTGATGTATGTGTCCGGACGGAAAGTGGGCAGTACCCGGCCCGTGAACGTGGGATCCTTGGCGATGGCCGCGTGGGCGGCCAAATCATCGAGCGGATCGTCGGTGGTGGCGAGAACCTCAATATTGAAGTCCTTGAACAGCTGACGGGGAAGGAACTCAGGGCTCTTCAGCTTGGCATCAAGCTCATCGAAGAGCGCGTCAGCGTTCTCCTCATTGACTTCCTTGGTGAGGCCGAAGACGTGCTGGAACGAATCCCGCATCCAGTAGCCCGAGGCCGTGCCGTCAAAGAGCGGCCATGCCTTGGCGAACTCGCGCCACGTCTCACGCGGTTCAACGGCCGTGGTGCCGCCCATGCGCAAGCGCTCCAGGGGCACGCCGCTGGCATGAATCAGGCGGGTGACGTAGTGATCCGGACTGACCAGCAGCGTTGCCGGGTCAGGGAACGGAGTGTCCAGCTGGAGCATGGACGCCTCAACGTGTCCGTGCGGGGAAATGATCGGCAGGCTCTCCACCTGAGCCAGCAAATCCCGAGCAATGGATCGGGTGCGAGGGTCAGCAGGCAGCAGGCGGTCGGGATCGGCGGCCGGCGACAACGATGTCGCGGCAGGCGCCTCGGGAATGGGCTCTGTTGATGAAGGGAAATGTGGCATAGGTCAATCGTCGCTGAAATTCACCTATTTTGTCAACCGGTTGCCAAATATTGCCACAACGGTTTTCGCGACAGTCAGGCGCCGTTGACACGTCCCGTGGAACCACGCAAAACCAGCTCCGTTGGAAGGGCCGGAAGCGTTGGCGCAGCGTCTGCATGATCAACCGCATTCAAGACGTGCTGGAGGGCTGCCGCACCCAGCTCACTGAGCGGCGATTTGATCGTGGAAAGTGGCGGCGTCGTGAAGTCGGAGCCGAAAATATTGTCGAAGCCCATGATGCTCAGATCGTGTGGGATCGCCAGGCCGGCCGCCTGAAGCTCCCGCATGAGACCAATGGCCATGAGATCGTTGTAGCAAATGACGGCCGTGGCCGTGCCATCCCGGACCATCGCAGCGGTGCGCCGTCCGCCGTCGACCGTTGGCTGGCTGGAAGCCACCACTGCGGCCGTGATGCCATGCCAGTCGCAGCGGGCCTTGATGCTCTCCCACCGTCGAGCAGACATCCACGACCGTTCCGGTCCAGCCACGTAGGAGATTTCCGTGTGACCCATGTCCGCCAAGTGCCGAACAGCGTCGCTCACCCCGGAATCCGAATCTGCAATGACGCTGGGTACGCCGTCAACGGTGCGGTTGATGACCACCACCGGCTTTTTTGCCGCCAATGAACCAATTTCCTCATCGGAAAGACGCGGGCTCGCGAGGATGAGACCGTCCACAGTTGCCAGCATCCGGCGTGCAACAGTGAGTTCCAGGTCCGCAGATTCCGTGGACTCTGCCAGCATCAGGGTGTAATCCCGGGCGGCAGCGGCGGCTTCTGCGCCGCGGATCACGTCGAAGAAGGCCGGGTTGGTGATGTCAGCGACGATCAAACCGATGGTCTGGGTGCGCCCGGTGGGCAGCGCCCGGGCAAAAACGTTGACCTGATAGTTCAGTTGCTCGGCGGCCTCCGTGATCTTTTGCGCCGTCTTGGCACTGACGCGGCCGGGCTTGCTCAGGGCGCGGGACACCGTGGAGGGGTTGACACCTGCAAGCTCGGCAATGTCATAGATCGTCGGCGATGACTTGCCTGCTCGTGGGGTGGGAACAGCACTCTGAGGCGTGTCACCGGTCTGGTCTGTGTCAGTCAAGTCATTCCTCCGCAATTGGTTGCCATTTGACAGCTTAACGCACAACTGGCCAGCACCGTCGAAGGGACGTTACTGGCCAGTTGCGAATGCTAGGCGCCGTGAAGCACCTTAGGCACGTTCTGAGTACTTGCCTTCTTCACGAATGCGGTCATTGAGCAGCCTCAAGAACTCGTCTTCGTCAAAGTCAAGGCTCACTTCTTCGCCCTTCCAGCTGGAGAGGTGGATGGCGTTGGCCAAGCGCACGCCCTTAATACCGTCGGAACCCGGCGCCAGCAGCGGTGTTCCATCGAGGATGTTGGCGGCGAAATTCTCCAATACCCCTGCGTGCTGGGCGCCCCATACCGACTCGAACTCTACGATCTCGGTGGACCGGAACTCATCCATATCCAGCTGCCCCATGAACAACTTGCGGACATCGTCCAGCCCCATGCTTTCGCTGATCTCACGTTCCTTCTTCTTCAGGCGTGTCACGGTGGCCGTCTTGGAGCCTTCCACCACGATCTTGCCTTGGTCGCCCAAGATTTCGAAGCGGTCGGTGCCGATCATGTCATGCGTTGCCGTGACGAAGGTGCCGGTGGCGCCGTTGCCGTAATCGACCAACGCGGTGACCTCATCTTCGACCGCGATGTCACGGCGGAAGCCATAGGAGACCTTGGCGAAGACGGACTTCGGCACGCCGCAGATCCACTGCCACAAATCCAACTGGTGCGGAGCTTGGTTGACCAAAACGCCGCCGCCCTCGCCGCCCCAGGTTGCGCGCCATTCGCTGGAGTTGTAGTAGCCCTGGGGACGCCACCAGTTGGTGATGATCCAGTTGGTGCGCAAGATGTTGCCGATCTCTCCATTGTCGACGATCTCCTTCAGGCGCTGGTACAGCGGGTTGTTGCGCTGGTTGAACATGATGGCAAAGGACAGCTCCGGCTTGCTCGCGGCAAAGGCGTTGAGCTCGGCAACCTGCTTGGTGTAGACGCCGGCCGGCTTTTCGACGAGCGCATGGATGTTGCGCTTGAGCGTTTCCATGCCCATCTCTGGGTGCAGGTAGTGCGGGACACAGGTGACGACGGCGTCCACGTCGCCACTGTCCAGCATGGTCAGGTAGTCGTCGTAAACCTTGACGTCGGGGTAGGTCTCCGTGGCAAGTTCACGCTTGGCCGGGTCGATGTCCGTGATGGCACCAATGACCATGTTCGGGACCATGCCGTCGGTGATGAACTTGGCGTAGGCGCCGCCCTGCTGGCCGAGGCCAATAATGCCCAGGCGTACTTTGTTACTCACTGGTGGTGCTCCATTTCGTTGCGGTAATTCAGGATGAAGTTCTTGAGTGGGTGGGCGGACCCACGCCCGCGAGGGGACACCGGCCGAGGTACAAGGCTGGGGAGCGGGTGGGGACAAGCGTCAGAATCGATCGCCGAAGCCCATGGTCGTCAGGTTGCGGTGGGAGGTTTCCAGAACGTCCCACACGGTGCGGCCGTAGAGCTCGTCCTGTTCAACGAGCAGGTACTGGGCACCGGCAGCTTCTGCTGCGGGAATGATCGACGGGAAATCGAGGTTGCCCTCGCCAACCTCTGCGAACTGGACCACGTTCTTGAACTCGGTCATGAAGTTCACGAAGTCGCCGGTTTCCAAGTAGCCAAGGGCCGAGTCCGGCATCATACCAATCCGGTAGTCCTTCAGGTGCACCATGGCGGTGCGACCGGCATACTTATCCAGGGTTCGCACGGGGTCAAGTCCGCCGCGCTGTACCCAGTGGACATCGATTTCCAGTCCCATGGCCGGAGAGTTTTCGTTGATGATGTCCAGCATGTACTTGCCATCAAACTTCGCGAACTCAATATGGTGGTTGTGGTAGTACAGGCTGATACCGTGCTCCGCCAGGCGTTCGGCGTAGCCGTTGGTTTCCTTCGCAAAGTCAACGACGGCGTCGATCGAGGTCATTGCTCCGAACGGCAGCATGCCGATTCGCACGAGGTTTGTGTCAAGGCGCTTGGCGTCGTTGACGATCTTGTCGAAGTCTTCCTTGAGGGATTCCCCTGGGCGGCCGACGGGCTTCTGCATCATGACCGACAGCGAAGCCACATCCATACCCAGCTCGGTCTGTGCGTTTTCCAGCTCGGAGACGTTTTTTTCGTCCATGGGAATCTGGGAAATCTCGACGGCGTTGTAGCCCAGATCACTAACCTTGCGGAGCGTCTCAAAGGCGCCTACTTCCGCAAAGCTGTCCTTGAGCATCATTGCCTGTACACCGATTTTTGCCACGATTTTCCTTTCGTTGGACAGGGCTTTCGGGCCCCGTCCGGCACTTATTTGACGTTTGAAATCTTGCGTGACGGCTAGGCCGGCACAGATGCGGCGGCTTCGAGCCGCTGTGCTGCCAGCAGCTCGTGCCGGTCATTACGGCGCTTGGCTTGCCGGTCCGGGTCAGGCACGGGTGAGGCGAGCAGGAGCCGCTGCGTGTACGGGTGCTCCGGAGCCCGCGTGATTTGGTCGGAGGTGCCTTGTTCCACGATCTCCCCGTGATACATGACAGCGACCCGGTGGCTGATGTGGCGCACCACATCAAGATCGTGGGAGACGAACAGATATGACACGCCGGTGTCACGCTGAATCTGCAGGAACAGATCCAGCACCACGGCCTGGGTTGAGAGGTCCAGGGCGCTGACCGGTTCATCGCAAACAATGAGCTTGGGCGAGAGCGCCAGAGCTCGTGCAATGGCCACACGCTGGCGCTGACCGCCGCTGAACTCGCGTGGCAGCCGGCTGATGGCGTCCGAGGGCAGGCCAACCTGATCCAGCAGTTCCTTGACGCGTTTCCGGGCCTCCGCCGGAGACTTACCTTGAACTCCGAGCGGCTCGGCGAGGATGTTGCCGATCTCCAAGGAAGGATTCAAGGACGTGTAGGGATCTTGGAAGACCACCTGCAGATCCCGGCCCAATGAACGGCGCTGCTTGCGACCGGCCGCGGTGATGTCATTACCTTCGAAGACCACCTTGCCCTTGCTGATCGGCGCGAGCCCCAGAATGGCCCGGCCCAACGTGGTCTTGCCGGAGCCTGACTCCCCCACCAGCCCGAGGGTTTCCCCCTGCTTGATGTGGATGTTGATGTCTGTCAGGGCACGGAAGGGCTTGCGTCGGAATCCTTTGAGCGGGTATTCCACGTCTAGGTTCGACACGGTCAGGATGCTTTCTTCCTGACCTCCGACGCCGGACGGGTTGCCTTGGGTGTTTGTCACAGGACTGCCTCCTTCTCGTCTTCCGGACCGCCGGCTACCGAACCGGCGTTAACCAACATAGTCATGGGTTCCTTGCCCTCGAGCATAGAGCCGAGCAGCTTTTTCGTGTAGGGATCTCTCGGGTTGCGCAGGATGTCACGAACATTCCCATCCTCAACCAGGCGACCGTCCTGCATGACGGCTACTCGGTCGCAGAGGTCTGCGACGACGCCGAAGTTGTGCGTCACGAGGATGACACCGACGTTGAGGCGCTTCTGCAGGTCGCGGATCAAATCCAGCACATCTGCCTGGACAGTGACGTCAAGAGCCGTGGTGGGCTCATCGGCGATGATGAGGTCCGGTTCACAGCTGATGGCGCCAGCGATCAGTACGCGTTGGGCCATGCCGCCGGAAACTTCGTGCGGGTAGGCCTTGAAGGTTTTCTCCGGGAAACGGATGCCCACGTCGTCGAGCAGTTTCAGTGCCCGCTCCTTGGCCTCGGCCTTGGAGATCTTCAGCACGCGGACCATCGGTGTGACCAGTTGGTGACCGATCGTGAACGCGGGATCCAGGTTGCTCATGGGTTCCTGTGGAATGTAGGAGATCCTTTTGCCGCGGAACTCGCTCAGCCGGCCTTGGCTGACGCGATCGTCAGTGGGTGCGACCGTGTACTTGCCGTCAAACTGGATACTGCCTGCAGTAATCCGGGCAGCGTCGGGAAGCAGCCCCAGAATGGAGAATGCAGTCTGTGACTTGCCAGATCCTGACTCCCCCACAATGCCGAGGACTTCCCCGCGGTCCACATGGAAGGAAACGTCGTCGACGACTTTCTTGACGGAGCCGTCGGCCTGCGGATAGCCCACACCGAGGTGGGAAACCTTGACCAGGTGATGTTCAGTTCCGGCTTCAACGACTTCGCGCTGAGCACGGCCCGGGACGGTGCGACTACTCAATACTTCAACAGATCCGCGCTTGGCGGGCTTGATCTTTTCGGCATCCTCAAGTGCATCACGCACCGCGTTACCAAGCAGAACGAGCGCACCGATGGTTGCGCCGATGGCGAGGGCCGGCCAGAGAAGCAGAGTCGGGTTCAGGTAGACGTTCTTGAACCCCTCACTGAGCATGACACCCCACGTGGCAACGGTGGGATCGCCGAGGCCCAGGAATTCTAGCCCGGACTGGATACTAATGGCCACACCGCACACGATGGCAGTTTGAATAATGATGGGGGCGCGCACCACGGAGAAAATATGGCGAACAATGATGGCCCAGTCGCTGAGTCCGGCCACCCGGGCGGCGTCAACATATAGTTCGTTGCGAACCGACTGGACGGCTGTCCTAGTCAGACGGAAGTAGCCAGGGCTGAGCAGCACGCCGAAGGCGATCATGGAAACCCAGACTGAGGGCCCAAAAGCCGCGCGGACGGTCAACAGCACGATGATGCCGGGCAAGGCCATCAACAGGTTGACCACCCAGTTTGCAACGCCGTCGAACTTACCGGCGTAGTAGCCAGCAATGAGACCGGAGGGGAGGCCGATTCCAACGGCAACCACGGCACACAGAATCGCGGAAAGCAACGTGGTCCGGGCGCCAAAGACGAGGCGGGACCAGACGTCGCGGCCCACACTGTCGGTGCCCAGGAGGTTAGCTGCGTCCGGGTTGGCAAGGGTTTTGCCGATATTGGCGAAGTTGGGGTCAAACGGTGCCAGCACGTTGGCCAGGACGGCCATCAGGACCATCACGGCCAGCACCACAACGGCGATGAGTCCCATGGGGTTCTTGAGGATTTTTTTAATGACGTGGGACCGGACAACCGTCCCCTTTTGGCCGACGTTCGCCGGCTCAACGAGTGCTTCCATTTCACTCATGCGACACGCACCTTGGGATTGAGCCAGCCGTTGATGAGGTCCACCAGCAGGTTGACGATGATGACGATGATGACGGTATAGATGACCACGCCCATAACGAGCGGAATGTCGCCCATGGTGGTGGACAGTACGGCCAATGCGCCCATGCCGGGCAGTGCAAAGATCTGCTCGATAATGACCACACCGCCGAGCATGCCAATGAATTGCAGGCTCAGAACCGTCAGGCCCGCAGGTGCGGCACTGCGCAGAACATGCTTGAACAAGATTTCACGTTCGCTGATTCCACGGCTGCGCAGGGTGCGCACATAGTCCTTTTCCAGCTGTTTGATGACGGCACTGCGGATTTGTTGTGCAGCGCTGGTCACGCCGTTGATGACGATGGCGATAACCGGCAGCGACAGGGACGCGATCCAGGCCGCGGACCCCGAATCTGGTGAGATGCTGCTCGTTGCGGGGAAAAGCTTGAGCTGAATCGCGAACACCGTCACCAAGATGATGGCCATGACGAAGCTGGGAATTGCGTCACCAACGACGGCTGCCGACTGCACGGCTTTGTCGATCCATCCGCGTTTGACTGCTGCTGCCATGCCAAGTGCCGTGGCCAAGATGGCAATGAAAATAATAGAGGTGATGACCACGGCCAAGGTGACGGGCAGACGGGTCATCAGGGCACGGGCCACGGGTTCGGAGGTGAACCAGGAGGTGCCAAGGTCGCCGGAGAGGGCGTTGCCGGCCCAGGCGAAGAACCGGGGAAGCAGGGCCTGATCCAGGCCGAGTTCTAGCTCCTTGGCGGCAACCTGTTCCTGGCTGGCGAACTCGCCAAGAATGTTGCGGGCAATATTAGCTGAGGAGAAATACAGCAGGAAATAGGTGAGGAAGGAGATTGCGGCCAGGACGACAACGCCGGCGGCAAGCTTTCGCAATATAAAAGTAACCATCAGTCGCTCCAGTGCGCTGGTCAGAAGGATTAGGGGTGCTGCCGGGGAAGGAACGCCCTTCCTCGGCAGCATTGTCCGCTACTTGGCGGGTGTGTAGTTGTAGATCGAGGGGATGGCCTGCTGAAGCTGCGATTCAACAGTGATCTTCTTGTTCGTGTAGAACATCTGATCCAAACGGTAAAGCGGAACGAACCAGGCATTGTCGGTCACATACTTGTTGACTTCCTTAGCCTTTTCGGAGCTCTCCTCTCCACCGTTCTGCACGGCATCGATCATGGTTGCCAGTTCCGGAGTTGTTGACTTGAAGGGGTTGTACAGTGCGGTGGTCGAGATCATCTGGTTGATGGCAACCCACGGCTCTGCCTGGTACAGGTTGAAGACAGCTGCCGAGTACTTGGCTGCTGCAAGGTCCGGCACGTAGTTGGCCTGCGGAATGGTGTCAATCTGAACCTTGATGCCGACGTCACCTAGCTGCTGCTGAACGGTGGCCACGATGGCTTCGAAGCCGGCCATGGAGGGAATCTTCAGGGTAAAGCCGTTGGGGTAGCCGGCTTCGGCGAGGAGTGCCTTAGCCTTGGCCGGGTCATATGGGTAGCTGCTATCCAACTCATCGACGTAGGCACCAGATTCCGGCCCAAACACCTGGTTGGTTACAGTACCCTGACCCAGATACTGCTGGTCCAGGATGGTCTTGCGATCGAAGGCGAAGTTCATGGCCTGGCGGACCTTGGGATTGGCCAATTCCGGGGTGACCTTGCCGTCACGGTCCATAAGCAGCAGTCCCTGCCAGTCGACCTGGCTGTCGTTGAGGGTGAGGCCTGCAGCCTCAGCTTGCTTGCCCGTCTTGGGATCGAGCAGGGTGGCATCTACCTGGCCGGAAACGATGGCATTGGTGCGTGCCGTCACGTCCGCAAGGAACTTCATGGTGATCTTGTCAAACTTCTGCAGGTCCTTGTTCCAGTAGTCGGCACGCTTGGTGAAAACGTACTGGGAGCCCTTTACCGTGGCGGTTGCATCCAGCTGGTAGGGGCCGGATCCTTGCGGAACCGTCTTGATCGCATCGGTGCCAAGCGCCTTCGGGCTGCCCATGAGACCGGCGGCCAGGCTCAGGTAGTAGGTGAAGGCAGGGTCGGGTTCAGCCAGCGTCACCGCAACGGTGGAGGGGTCAACCACGGCCACGCTGCCTAGCGAAGCAACCTGGTAGGCATCGCGGCCCTTGGCTTCCTTGAAGTGGTCGAGGTTGGCCTTGACGGCCTCAGCGTCGAGCTTGGTGCCGTCACTGAAGGTGACATCCGTGCGCAGTTTGAGCGTTAGCACCGTGTTGTCGGCGTTGTACTCCCATGATTCGGCGATCATCGGCTTGAGCTCGCCATCCGGTGCGCGGAGGATCAGGGTGTCGTACACAGCCTGGTAGTACGGCATGGTGTGGCCGATATGCGCGTCAGCGGGCTCGAAGGACACGAGGTCCTGCAACTGTCCGATGGTCAGCGTAGTGGTGGCGGCCGCGCCGTCGTTGCCGCCGCCACCACCGCCACAAGCTGTCAGGGCAAGTGCCGCGGCAGTAAGAACTGCCATGACTGTGGATTTTGGACCAAACTTCATTGTTGGCTCCTTGTTATCTAAAAACGTGCTCATCAGGGTCGGGGGTCTAACTTAACTCAATGTGTCTTGCGCCACATTTGATGTTGTAAGGAACACGCTACTGCCGATGCAATGTTTTGGCAACCGATTGTCATGAAATGCCTAAATTTGTTACGTCCGCGAGATAAAAGCTAATTTTCTAGAGGATTTTACCAATAGGAATAAGGCAACCGGTTGTTGCCAACCTCTCGTATTCCCGGCTACGAGACGTCCGCCAACCGCTCGGGGTAGCTCTGGGCATAAACGTCCTTGATGATGCGCAGGGTCTTGAGTGCCTCATCGGGATTGATCCAGAACGGGCCCTCCTGACCAAGCTGCGCGTAAAAATCGGCAATGTACAGCTGATGGGAGACTCCCCAGTAGTCCCGCCCACCGGACGCGGCACGGCGTTCTTCAATGACCTCAACACGGCCGTCGGCGTGCGTGATCGTCAGATCGCCGCGTAGGTGCAGTGTGGCTTTTTCCGCCACGATGTCCACCGTGATGGGTGCGTTGACGGAGTTGGCAAGCGTGGCATAGAAGACACTGCGGACGCCGTTGGCATGAGTGAGCACCAGCTCCGCCGTATCCTCCACGTCGATCGCGTCCCCGAGCGCATGGGTTGCCGCGTGGCCGGAAACCGCCGTTACTTCACCCATCATCCACTGCAGCAGATCGAGGGTGTGGATGGCCTGGTTCATAAGCAGCCCGCCACCACCGCCCACCCAAGTGCCGCGCCATGGCCGGTTCTGGTAGTAGTCGGCAGTCCGGCTCCACATGACAGTGCCCGAACCACCCTGGACCGCACCAAACTCACCCGAAGCGAGGCGCTCGGACATGGCCACGACCGCCTGGTTGTAGCGGTTTTGGAAACACACCCCAGTCCGGGCCGAACTTGCCGCTGCAGCAGCCGCCAGCCGTTCGCCGTCGGCCAGTGTACTGGCCAACGGTTTCTCGCTGATGACATTGATGCCACGCTCCAGCGCTGCGATGGCAGGATCCACATGCTGATTATGCGGCGTGCAGATATGAATGACGTCGGGACGCACCTCATCAAGCAGAGCCGCCACCTCGCCGTATCCCGGTACTCCGTGGGCTGCCGACGCCGCGGCCAACCGGCCAGCGTCCGTGTCACAAACGGCGACCAGCTCGGCCCCTTCAAGCGCCGCAATGGCCTCGAAGTGGACTGTGGCTACGTCTCCGCAACCGATGATGGCAACTCTGGGCATGATGACTCCTTTGTCAGGCGGTGCTGTTGTCAGATGATGGTTGTGCGGCTCAGGCGAGCGTTACACCGATGGCGTCGGTGGCCGTGCGGAATGCCCGCGCTGCCTCACCGAATGCCTCCGGCCCGGAGAAGCCACCCAGTTCGTGCTGTGCGGCCAGGTGCGGCTCGAGGGATGCAAAGCCGGTGTAGCCGTCCTGGCTCAAGGCGGTCAGGGTTTCGACCAGCTGGCCGTCACCGCGGCCCGTGGGAACGACCTCGCCACTGCTGGCAATGGCGTCCTTGACCTGTAGGTATTCAAAGTACGGGCGCAGCTTGGCGTAGGCGTCGGTGTAGGGCTTCACGCCAACCTGAACGAAGTTGGCATTGTCCCAGGCCGCGCGCAGGGCCGGAGAGTTCACGGTTTCCAGGAGGTCAAGAACTCGCTCAGGGGTGTCGCCGTAGATGTCTTTCTCGTTCTCGTGAATCAGGACGACGCCGGCCTTCTCGGCTTCCGATGCGAGCAGCGTCAGGCGCTCCATGACGGCATCGCGGATGTCTTCGGGGCTCTGATCCTCGGCACGGAAGAAGGAGAACATCCGAA
Source organism: Specibacter sp. (assembly GCA_046714315.1). GTDB lineage: Bacteria > Actinomycetota > Actinomycetes > Actinomycetales > Micrococcaceae > Specibacter. The sequence continues at coordinate 24,603 of JBKKBD010000152.1, read as the reverse complement.
TGTACTTAGTGTCTAGGGCCTTGGCAACCTCGATGATGCGGCGCAGGCGCTCTACCTCATGGGCGGCCGGCAGGCTGGCGTCCACCTTGCCGATGGGGCTGGCCACTGCAGAAACCTTCATGCCCGCACCATCGAGGATGCTTTTCAATTCGGCAACTTGCTCATCCGTCAGCTCAACAACATTGACGCCCCAGGCGCTGCGCACCTCGATGTGCGATGCACCCAGCGCCAGCAGCACTGCCGCCTGCACCTTGGGATCGGGGTCAATTTCGTCGCCGAAGCCGGAAAGGGTCCACGTGGGGTTTTGGGCGGTACTCAAGGGGCCTCCTGGTTAATGGCCGCATGCTGGGCTGCCTTCCAGCAGTTCAGAGTGCGGTGATTGATTTCACAAATTTTTGCTTGAGGCCTAGCCTATCGTCGAAGCAACAACATGACAACCGATTGCCATTTCTGGCCAAGAACCGTATTCTTGCGATACGGACAGTGCTGTCCGTCACATTTATTTTCTTGGCAGCACAGCTGCACCACAACCCAGACCACAAGGACGTGCCCAATGAGTGCTCCCCCCAGCACCACTTCTGACGGCGGCTTAAGCGCCGCCCATGGGAAGCCTGCCACCATTCACGATGTCGCCGCGCTCTCGGGTGTGGCCGCGTCAACGGTCTCCCGTGCTCTTTCCACACCGGGCCGCGTCAACTTCCGTACCCGGGCCCGCATCGAGGCGGCCGCCGCCCAACTTAAGTACATTCCCAACGCCCAGGCCAAGGCGCTGAGCTCCGGGCGAACCAAGGCAGTCGCGGTGCTGGTAGCGGACATTACCAACCCGTTTTACTTCGACATCATCCGCGGGACCCAGCTCCAGCTCAAGGCCGCCGGCTACACGCAGCTGCTCGTGGACACGGAGGAATCCGAGGAGGTGGAAGTCAACACCATCGAGCAACTGATGCAAACGGCCGACGGCGTTATCCTGACTGCTTCCCGTCTCAGCGACGACGCCCTGGCGCTCTCGGCCGCCAAGATGCCCCTTGTCACTATCAACCGCGAGATCCCCGGCGTTCCCTCGGTGGTGTTGGATACTCCAACTGCCACGAATCAGGCCCTGGACCACCTCATTTCATTGGGCCATTCGCACATTGCTTATCTGGGCGGACCGGCGTCCTCGAGCTCCAACATTCGCCGCTGGGAAGCGTTGAGCGCTGCGGCACTGGAACGTGGTGTGGAGGTTGTCAGGCTGGGTCCCTTTGCCCCGCGCACTTATTCCGGTGCCGCCGCGGCCGATGCGCTGGTCCATTCGGGGGCAACGGCTGGCATCGCTTTTAACGACCTCATCGCGATCGGAATGCTCCAGCGTCTACAGGCACGCGGTGTTCGTGTGCCCGAGGACATTAGCATTGTTGGCTGTGATGATATTTTCGGTGCCGATTTCTGCAGCCCGCCCCTAACAACAGTTACGGCACCCGTGGAGCAGGCCGGCCGTGTTGCCGTCACCATGCTGCTGAGTAAAATCAACCCCGGACTTGGCACGCTCCCCCGCAACCAAACCGTGCTCCCGACGCACCTGACGATCCGCGGATCCACGGGACCGGCACGTGTCCGGGATGCCTAGCCGCACTCACCAGCTCTGCGGCAGCGGACGGCCTTCCTCGTATCCGGCGGCGGATTGCACACCAACAATGGCGCGCTCCCGGAATTCCGCCAAGGAAGAGGCTCCCGCATAGGTGAAGGAGCTGCGCAGCCCTGCCGTAATCATGTCCAACAGGTCCTCAACGCCGGGACGGGCAGGGTCAAGGTACATCTTGGAGGTTGAGATGCCCTCCTCAAACAGTCCCTTGCGCGCACGCTCAAAGGCGCCCTCGCGGGAGGTTCGATTTTGCACGGCACGCGCCGAAGCCATGCCGAAGCTCTCCTTATAGAGTCGCCCCCCGGCATCGGAGAGCAGATCTCCAGGACTTTCATAGGTACCCGCAAACCAGGAACCGATCATGACCTGGCTGGCGCCGGCGGCCAAGGCAAGTGCCACATCCCTCGGGTACCGCACGCCGCCGTCGGCCCAGACGTGGGCACCCAGCTCGGCAGCCGCCGTCGAACATTCCAAGACGGCAGAAAACTGCGGCCGGCCAACAGCAGTCATCATGCGTGTGGTGCACATGGCGCCGGGGCCAACGCCCACCTTGATGATGTCGGCGCCGGCATCCACCAAATCCCTGACACCTGCGGCGCTAACTACATTGCCGGCAGCAACAGGAACGGAGGGGGAAAGCGACTTCACCGACCGCAGCGCCTCCATCATCTTTTCCTGGTGCCCGTGCGCGGTGTCCACCACCAAAGCATCAACCCCAAACTCGAGGAGGGCAGCCGTCTTCGCCGCCACATCGCCATTGATGCCAACGGCCACGCCGAGTCGCAGCCGCCCCGCAGCATCAAGTGCAGGCTGGTAAATGGTGGACCGCAACGCGCCCGTGCGAGTAAGCACGCCCACCACTTCGCCGTTGCGAAGGACGGGCGCGTAGTCAGTTCCGGCGGAATCCAGCACGGAGAAGGCGTCACGCAGGGCCTCGTCATTGCGCGCCTTGGCCGTAGCGAAGTCGAGGGATCCGGCGTCGGCCTGGGCGCGGATCGAGTCGAAGGGCGCAGCCTCCAGGGTCAGGACATTGGAGCGCATCACGGAGGCAAGGGAGGAGAAGCGATCAACTCCTTCGCAGTCAGATCCACGCACGAGCCCCACAAAATTCTTACCGTCAACGATCACGACGGCATTGTGAGGGCGTTTGCTCATGAGGTGGACGGCGTCTATGACAATGTCATCGGCGCCCATCAACAGTGGTGTCTCATACAGGGAATCTCGCTGTTTGACCCACTCACTCACGCTACGCAACACATCGAGGGGGATGTCCTGAGGCAAAATGGCCATGCCGCCACGCCGGGCCACGGTCTCGGCCATGCGCTTGCCGGAGACCGCCGTCATATTCGCCACGACAAGAGGAATGGTGGTGCCCGTCGCATCGCCGCTGGCAAGATCAACGTCCAACCGTGAGGTCACGGTGGAATGCGACGGTACGAGGAACACGTCCGAGTACGTCAGGTCAGTGGTTGGCGGGTTCAGAAAACGCATGGCACTCCTTTTTGAGCTTTGCCGCCGCGCTGGTGACGTTCATCCGAAGGTTCCAGGGCTCGCATCCGGCCGTAGTGGGCCGCCGAGGGCCCGCACGCGTCTGAGTCTAACCACGAATCGGCACCGTTCGTCGTAAAAATCGCGCCTTTTCGCCTATTGAATCGGGCGCGCCGCATCCTAGATTGGCTTACTGACCACCATGCTTACTAGACTTGATGCGGAGGGGTTTGTAGGACCCTGATCAACCTTCGAAAAAGCTACGCAAGTTTGCGCCGACAGCATCCGCGAAGTAACTGGGTGCTGCTGGCTTATACGACTATGTAGAGCGGGCAACAAGAACTCATGGAAGAGGCGTAACACACGTGCCAGAGCAATCCATCCACCGTCTACCAGAAGAATTTGGCGGCAACGAGTGGCTCGTCGATGAACTGTACGAGCGCTACCAAAGCGACAAGAATGCAGTGGACGCAAAATGGTGGCCCCTCTTTGAAGGTTTCGCTGCAGATGACGCAGCAGGCAATGGCCGCCACACCGCAAACAATGTAGCTCCCATTACGGCACAGATCCCGGTTGTAGCTGCACCGGTTCCTGCCGCAGCTGCCCCAAGCACGACGGCGGCCCCTGCCGCCGCTGTTCCGGCAGCTCCCGCCGCGGCCCCCAAGGCCCCGGCAGCCCCGGCAGCCCCGCGTCCCCCGGCACCGGCAAAAGATGCGGCCCGCACCGGCGCGACGCCCATCCCGGCCCAGTTGCCCAAGACCGCCAAGGACAAGTCCGTTCCGGAAGAGTCAGTGAAGACTGTTCTGCGTGGACCTGCCAAGGCAATCGCTGCCAATATGGTCTCCAGCCTGGAAGTGCCGACCGCTACCAGCGTCCGTGCCATCCCGGCCAAGCTGCTCATTGACAACCGTGTTGTCATCAACTCAAACCTGGCCCGCGCCCGTGGTGGCAAGGTTTCGTTTACACACTTGATCGGCTACGCCGTCATCAAGGCGCTGGCAGCCTTCCCGTCCATGAACGTCTACTACGACGAGATCGACGGCAAGCCAGTTGCCGTCCAGCCGCCGCATGTGAACTTTGGTATTGCCATTGACATGCCCAAGCCAGATGGCACGCGCCTGCTCATGGTGCCGAACATCAAGCGTTCCGAGACGCTGAACTTCGCCGAGTTCTGGCACACCTACGAGGACCTGATCAAGCGTGCTCGTGCCGGCAAGCTCACGGCCGACGATCACTCCGGCACCACGGTTTCGCTGACCAACCCCGGCGGCATTGGCACGGTGCACTCCGTTCCGCGCCTATCCAAGGGCCAGGCCGCCATCATCGGCGTCGGCTCGCTGGACTACCCGGCAGAGTACCAAGGCGCAAGCCCCAAGATCATCGCCCACAACGCCATCTCCAAGATCCTGACGTTGACCTCCACCTATGACCACCGCGTCATCCAGGGTGCCGGCTCCGGTGAATTCCTGAAGAAGGTCCACCAGCTGTTGCTCGGTGCTGAGAACTTCTACGATGAGATCTTCGAATCCCTGCGCATCCCGTACGAACCCGTTCGTTGGAGCCTGGATCTTCAGGTTGACCCGGCTGACGAGATCAACAAGGTTGCCCGCATCCAGCAGATGATCCACTCCTACCGCGTGCGCGGCCACCTCATGGCCGACACCGATCCGCTGGAATTCGTCCAGCGCAAGCACCCCGACCTGGACGTACTCACCTACGGCCTGACCCTGTGGGACCTGGACCGCGAATGGCCCACCGGTGGCTTCGGCGGCAAGCAGAAGCTGCTGCTGCGCGACATCCTCGGTGTGCTGCGTGATGCCTACTGCCGCACCACCGGTGTGGAATACATGCACATCCAGGAACCGGAACAGCGTGAATGGTTCCAGAACGAGCTGGAGCACCCCTACTCCAAGCCGAGCCGCGAAGAGCAGCTGCGCATCGTGTCCAAGCTGAACTCCGCAGAAGCGTTTGAGACGTTCCTGCAGACCAAGTTCGTTGGCCAGAAGCGTTTCTCCTTGGAAGGCGGCGAGTCCCTGATTCCGCTGCTTGACTCCATCATTTCCGACGCAGCCGATGACGGCCTCGACGAAGTAGCCATCGGCATGGCCCACCGCGGCCGCCTGAACGTGCTCACCAACATTGCCGGTAAGACCTACGCACAGGTCTTCCGCGAATTTGAGGGCACCCAGGATTCACGCAGCGTTCAGGGTTCCGGCGATGTCAAGTACCACCTCGGCACCGAAGGAACCTTCACCTCCGACGCCGGCAACGAGACCAAGGTTTACCTCGCGGCCAACCCGTCCCACCTTGAAGCCGTTGACGGCGTCCTTGAGGGCATTGTCCGCGCCAAGCAGGACCGTCTGGATCAGGGCGAAAACTTCCCCGTTCTGCCCATCATGGTCCACGGCGACGCCGCCTTCGCCGGTCAGGGCGTTGTCGCAGAAACCCTGAACCTGTCCCAGTTGCGCGGTTACCGCACAGGTGGAACCATCCACGTTGTTGTCAACAACCAGGTTGGCTTCACCACGGCTCCTTCCTCATCACGCTCCTCGGTGTACTCCACCGATGTTGCCAAGATGATCCAGGCTCCCGTGTTCCACGTGAACGGTGACGATCCCGAGGCTGTTGTCCGTACGGCCCAGTTGGCCTACCAGTTCCAGCAGCGCTTCCGCAAGGACGTTGTCATCGACATGGTCTGCTACCGCCGCCGCGGACACAACGAGGGTGACGATCCCTCGATGACCCAGCCGCTGATGTACAACCTCATCGAGGCCAAACGCTCAGTGCGCCGTCTCTACACCGAGGCGCTCATTGGTCGTGGGGACATCACCGAAGAGGAAGCCACGCAGCTGTTGCGCGACTACCAGGAACGTCTGGAGCGCGTCTTCGCCGAAACTCACGCAGCCCAGACCTCCCCGATCCCGATCATCACGAAGGATTCGCAGGCGGTTTCCGGTCTTGAGCGCCCCATCGCGCAGCAGGCCGATTCCGGCGTCAACGATCCCCAGGTCACCGCCATTAGTGCGGCGACCCTGGCCAAGATCGGTGCAGCCCACCTTGCCGTTCCCGAAGGTTTCACGGTCCACCACAAGCTTCAGCCGTTGCTGGAAAAGCGTGAGGCCATGTCTCGCGAAGGCGGCATTGACTGGGGCTTTGGCGAGCTCAGCGCCTTTGGCTCGCTGTTGATGGAGGGTGTCCCCGTTCGTGTGGCCGGTCAGGACTCACGCCGCGGCACGTTCGTACAGCGCCACGCAGTCTTCCACGACCGCACCAATGGCAACGTCTGGACCCCGCTGACTGAACTGAGCGATGACCAGGCCAAGCTGTGGATCTACGATTCCCTGTTGAGCGAATACGCTGCCATGGCCTTCGAATACGGCTACTCCGTTGAGCGCCCCGATGCCTTGGTTGTCTGGGAAGCCCAGTTTGGCGACTTCGTCAACGGCGCACAGACCGTCATTGACGAGTTCGTTTCCTCCGCTGAGCAGAAGTGGGGACAGCACTCATCGCTGGTTCTGATGCTGCCGCACGGTTACGAAGGCCAGGGCCCGGACCACTCATCTGCCCGGATCGAGCGCTTCATGCAAATGTGCGCCGAAGAGAACATGGTTGTTGCCAACCCGACCACACCGGCGTCGCACTTCCACCTGCTTCGCCGCCAGGCCTACAGCCGCCCGCGCAAGCCGTTGATCATCTTCACCCCGAAGCAGCTGCTGCGCCTCAAGGCTGCAGCGTCGCCGGTTGAGGACTTCACACAGGGCGGCTTCCGCCCCGTCATCGGTGAGCATGCAGCGGTGGACAATAACGCCGTGGACCGCGTCCTGTTGGTCTCCGGCCGCCTGTACTACGATCTGCTCGCAGCACGCGAGAAGGCCGGCGACACCAAGGCCGTCATCATCCGCGTGGAGCAGCTGTACCCGCTCCCGCTGAAGGAGATCAAGGCTGAACTGGCCAAGTACCCGAACGCTGACGTTGTTTGGGCACAGGATGAGCCCGCAAACCAGGGTCCGTGGCCGTACATGGGTCTGAACCTAGCGCCTGAACTGGAGCAGAAGCTTGGCCGTGTTTCCCGCCCCGCCTCTGCCGCCACGGCAACGGGTTCGGCAAAGAATCACGCCGTCGAACTGACTATGCTGATCAAGCAGGCTTTCGAACGTAACTAATGCAATACTGATGCCCGGTCTGCACTATCAGGCCGGGCATCTTTTATTTGTATTCAAATTTTGAACTAAGAAGAGGGTGCCGTGGAGAAGCGGGAACTGCGAATAGTAGCTGTGGGCGACGAATTGGTGGCCGGTGTGGGCGATCCACGTGCTCTTGGCTGGCTGGGCCGTGTACTGGCGCGGACTCCTGCGGATCAGGTGTCGGTGGAATCGTTTGTGTTGGCGTCACCGCGGGAGGGTACCGAGGCGCTGGCTGGCCGCTGGTTGCACGAGGCCGGCCGCCGCTTTGATGATTTCCATGAGAACCGACTTGTCATTGGCTTGTCGGGTCGTGACATTGAATATGGTCTATCTACGGCGCGCAGCCGGTTGAACCTTGCCAATATCCTTGACGGCGCCACCCAGCTGAACATTCCCGTCTTTGTGGTGGGCCCTCCCCCTTCACTGGATCCGGCGCTGAACCGGAAGTTGGCGGAGCTCAACACGGCGTTCGCCGATGTCACCACACGTCGCAAGCACCACTACGTGGACACCTTTACGCCGCTGCAGAATCACGAACAGTGGCGCAACGATGTCGCAGCCAATGCTGGCTCCCCCGGACAGGCCGGTTATGGCCTCATGGCATGGCTGGTTCTGCACCGCGGCTGGTACCAGTGGCTGGAAATTCCTGAAGCCGCATAATGTTGCAAGGAAATTCGAGTAGGGGACGCGCCGAAACCGCCCGGACTGCTCTGGACGAAGTGTCGCTGGTCGCTTTCTGCACCGTACCGAATCATGCCGCTACTGCAATCAAGCAAACTTTGAAGCAATAGTTGGCCACTCTCAGTTAGGTGCGCATGTGTCACCTATGCGAAACTATATGAGGATCGTTTTTGGAGATCTCTTTTTTGATGATTGGAGGCAGCTATGTCGAAGCGTTCACGCAAGCGTCGGGATCGTAAGAAGGGCGGCGCTAACCACGGTAAGCGTCCCAACTCTTAATTCTTGTCGCAATAAGCATCAGCCCGTTTCGCCACCTGGCGGGACGGGCTTTTGTGTACTCAACACCACGGTCAAGATGAAAGCCGAACATGCTAGCCCTCGTACTGCTCATCATCGTGCCCTTTACTTGGTTTGGCATGATCGTTGCCATTTCTTTCATTGAAACGCCGCTAAAATTCCGGGCTCCTGGCATGACTCACGCGCTGGGAGTGGGCATTGGACGGCTCGTATTCAGGGTCTTGAACCTTGTGGAGGCTGCCCTGATCGTCGTGTTCGTTGGTGCCATGACGCAACGGCAAGACCTGGTGGGAGTAACCACGGGCGTCTTGATGTTCCTGTGTATCTTAGGGCTACTGCTGCAGATGGTGGTGCTGCGCCCGGCCATGGCCAAACGCACCAAGGCCCTAGCGGCCACAGCTGTTCAACAACCCGGTTTGGCACCTGTCAAGGGTAGGACCGGAACGCTCACGCACCTGGCCTACATCGGATCGGAACTGTTCAAGGTTGTGGCCCTGCCCATTGCCGGAATCCAGATTCTCTTAGCCGTGGCGGCCTAAGCCATGGCCGACGAAGATATCGCCGGTGCACCCCGGCACGTCACAGAGCCGGTCCGGCCAACCGAACAGCGCAAGTCCTCTAGAACGGCGTCGGACATTAACGTCTATCACCCCGCGACTGGAGCACAGCCGGGCACGGCAGAAGCGGTTCCGGACCAACGGCGTGATCTTGAAGGCCGTGCGGACGTCCTCCTGCTCGTTGAGACGTTTTACACCAGGGCCTTTGCGGACGAGCTGATTGGGCCCATCTTCACCGAAGTGGTGCACATGGACCTTGCCGCGCATATGCCCATCATGGCCGACTTTTGGCAGACGGTGCTTTTCAAGGCGGGCCTCTACAAACGCAATGCGCTGGCGGTCCACTTTGAAATCCATGTCAAGGAGCCGTTGACGCTTGAACATTTCAACCGGTGGCTGCAGCTGTGGACCCTTACCGTGGATAGCCTGTTCAGCGGGGAAAAAGCTGAGCTGGCCAAGGTCCAGGCCCACACTATCGGCGGGTCGATGCACCGCCGCGTCACGGGCAGGACAGCGAGCCAGTACGACACAATTTCGCTGCGCCCGGAAGGCCCGGAAGCACCGGCAAAGTAAGGCTAAACTGCGGCCGGTCGGCCTTCGTGCAGGCGCGAAAGGATGGCAGCCTTGAGCGTATCCGGAGCCGCTTCCTTGCAGGAACGCTTCACGACGGAGCGGATCACGCACTCGAGATCGTACTCGCTTGCGCAGTCGGTGCAGCTGTCAAGGTGTTCCTTGATTTCGCCTAAGTCCTCGCGGGACAGGGCACCGTCAAGGTATTCGTAAATTCGCCCGATGCGTTGATCATCGCAATCGCCCAGGCTCTGGCAGTCGCCCATGGTCATTTCTCCGTTTCAGTCATGTGGTTGGCTTCTTTGATGTATCCGCGATCCACGGCGTAGTCGGCCAACATGTCACGCAATAGTTTTCGACCCCGGTGCAACCGTGACATCACGGTCCCAATGGGGGTGTTCATAATTTCTGAGATTTCCTTGTACGCAAACCCCTCGACGTCGGCGAAGTAAACCGCCAGCCGGAATTCCTCCGGGATGGCCTGCAATGCGCTCTTCACATCCGAGTCGGGCAGGTGGTCCAGGGCATCCGCCTCGGCCGACCGCAATCCACTCGAGGTATGCGATTCCGCCCTGGCCAACTGCCAATCCTCAATGGAATCGGCGTTGGACTGCAGGGGCTCACGCTGACGTTTGCGGTACAAGTTGATATACGTGTTCGTCAGGATCCGGTACAGCCATGCTTTAAGGTTTGTCCCAGGCTTGTACTGGTGGAACGCCGAAAAGGCCTTCGTGTAGGCCTCCTGAACCAGGTCTTCGGCATCGCTGGGATTGCGAGCCATGCGCATGGCCGCCGAATACAGTTGGTCCACATAGACCATGGCATCGCGTTCAAAGCGCGCACGCCTCGCATCGGCGGACTCGTTGGCAACGTCAACATCTGCCACATCGGTGACAGCTGCAACTTCAGGCACGGTATCTGCTGAGGTGGCAGTTTGCTCAGGCTCGGAAATGTTCATCACTGTTGAGTCTATGCTCAGACTTAGCTTCAAGGGTGCTGCTTGGGGTGCCGCGTGACTTAGTGTCTGCATTGCCGCCTTCCTTCGCCTCAATGATCCAGGCTTAGCCTCAGTGATGTTGACATCGCAACGGGTGTTGCGTGCCGGGCCCTTCCAAGAGCCGCCACTATCCTTCTCAACTGTGGTGCGCCCCCGGATATTCCGCGAACTCCTCGTGAGACCGGAAGACGTGGGAGACTTGTACACAGCATGAGCCTCCCGCGAGGCGGCCCCGGCCGTGTTTTGGGAGGCTGACCGCACCACTAAGGAGGCTTCCTTGTCCATTGTTCGCGCACTCGCCCGCCCCATGTTGGCGTCCTCATTCATTTTCTCCGGCCTTGACCGCCTGCGCCACGCCGATGCGACCGCAGCGCAATTGGCCCCGGTCTTGCGCCCGCTCAGCGCGGCCCTGCCCGTGAATGCCAGTGAGAAAACCCTCGCCCGAGTACTCGCCGGTGCGCAGCTTGGCGCCGGCCTGCTGCTGGCTGCCGGAAAGTTCTCCCGGCCCGCCGCCGTCGTACTGGCGATGACAGCCGGACTATCCACGGTGGTGGAATACCGCAGCGCGGACACCTCCACCAAGGAAACCCGGGCGCATCGCCGCAATCAATTGACGAAGAACATTGGCCTTATTGGTGGCGCGCTGCTGGCCAGCGTTGACACCGCAGGGCGCCCTGGCCTGGCTTGGCGCACCGAAAAACTGATCGAAAGTGGCAAAAAGACGGCCGCAACCCAGCTGAAGAACGCGGACAAGTCGGTCCGCTCGCTTGCCCACGACGTGACAGGACAGTAATACCCTATGACCACCGCCCTTTGGCCCGCACCATTTTCGGCAACACCCTTGGATGCCACCGTCACCATTCCGGCCTCCAAATCGCTGACCAACAGGTATCTGGTACTCGCGGCGATTGCCGACGGCGAATCGCGCCTGCGCGCGCCGCTGCAATCCCGCGACTCTGATCTGATGATCGGCGCGCTGCGGGCCATGGGCGCCACCATCATCGAGGTCCCCGGCAGCGGAGAGGTCCCGGACCTCGTGGTCAGCCCGATCCCGGCCGGATTCTCCGCACCTGAGGATGGCACCATCACGGTTGATTGCGGTCTGGCCGGCACGGTCATGCGTTTTGTCCCGCCACTGGCTGCACTGGTTTCCGGAGCCGTAAGGTTCGACGGCGATCCCGCAGCTTTGGTGCGCCCCATGGCTCCCATCGTGGCTGGGCTGGAGGGGCTCGGCGTGCGGGTCGATGACGGTGAGGATGGGTTCCTGCCGTTCACGGTACATGGCACCGGTGACGTTGCCGGCGGGCATGTAAAGATCGATGCTGGCAGTTCCTCACAGTTCATCTCGGCGCTGCTGCTCGTAGCCTCCCGCTTCACGGAGGGTTTGCATCTGGAGCATACGGGCGAATCAGTGCCCAGCGTTGACCACATTTCCATGACGGTGGAAATCCTGCGTTCCGTCGGTGTCGTGGTTGACGATTCCACCCCGAGGCACTGGCTTGTGCAGCCCGGCCCCGTCGCGGCCTTTGATGTTGTACTTGAGCAGGACCTCTCCAATGCTGGTCCCTTCCTTGCCGCCGCGCTGGCGACCCGTGGAACGGTTCGTATCCCCAACTGGCCCATCAACACCACGCAGGTGGGCGATAAATGGCGTGAAATTCTGCCGCAATTTGGTGCAACCGTAACCCTGGAGGACGGCACCTTGACCGTGACCGGCGGCGCCGAGATTCATGGTGTCGATCTTTCGGACACATCCGAGCTTGCGCCGTCCGCTGCTGCCATCTGTGCTCTGGCCACAACTCCTTCACGCCTGCGCGGCATTGCTCACTTGCGCGGGCATGAAACCGATCGGCTGGCGGCTCTGGTGGCTGAAATCAATGCCCTGGGCGGCAACGCCGAGGAAACTGAGGACGGCCTGATCATCAATCCCGCTCCTCTGCGCGGCGGCGTCTTCCACAGCTACCACGACCACCGCATGGCCACCGCAGGCGCCATCATCGGCCTGGCCGTGCCCGGTGTCGAGGTTGAAAACATCGCCACAACTTCCAAGACCATGCCTAACTTCCCCGCAATGTGGGCGGCCATGGTGGCACAGACCGCGGCCGCCAGCACCTCAGACGTTAGCGCGTAAGGGCATGGCAAAGGACTACAGCAACTGGGACGAATCCGATGTTCGGGTCAGAGCCAACAAGAAGGGCAGCCGGCCGCGCACCAAGGACCGGCCCGCCTATGAGGAAGCCGTCATTGGCCGCATTGTCACGGTTGACCGCGGGCGCTACACAGCCATCGTCGATGAGAATGAGCCCACCGAACGCACACTGATCGCCGCCAGGGCCAGGGAACTGCGGCGCAATCCCGTAGTCGCTGGTGACTTTGTGGCACTGGTAGGCGATGTCACAGGCAAGCCGGACACCCTGGCCCGCCTGGTGCGGATCGAGGAACGCCGGACGCTGCTGCGCCGCAGCGCCGACGACACCGATCCCGTGGAGCGCGCCGTGGTGGCCAATGCTGACCAGTTGGTCATTGTGGTGGCAGCCGCCAACCCCGAGCCCCGCACCGGCTTCATCGACAGGGCTCTTGTAGCGGCCTACGACGCTGGCATTGCGCCGTTGCTGTTGATCACCAAGACAGACATCAAGGATCCCTCGGAGTTGCTGGCTAACTACGAGCACTTAGACATGACAGTCATCATCAGCCGGACGGCGGCAGACGGTGCCTCAGGCATTGACGCCCGCAGCGACGACGGCGATTCAGCCCTGTTGGCCGGAGGCGCCGTGGAGCAGCTGCACAGCTATCTCGACGGCAAGGTCAGCGTCATGGTGGGCCACTCCGGCGTGGGCAAGTCCACCATGGTGAACGCCCTGACGGGTTCCCAGCGGGCCACCGGCGGCGTCAACGCCGTCACGGGCCGCGGGCGCCACACTTCCTCATCCGCGCTGGCCCTGCGCATCGAAGACGGCAAGCCCGGATCCTGGATCATTGACACCCCCGGCATCCGTTCCTTCGGTCTGGCTCATGTGAACCCGGACCGGATCCTGCAGGCCTTCCCCGATCTGCAACCGGGCACCGACGATTGCGAACGCGGCTGCAAGCATGACACCGCCGCGGTTAACTGTGGCCTAGACCCGTATGTGGCTGATGGTCACGCGGGTCCATCGGGCCCGGCCCGCCTCGCATCGCTGCGCCGCCTCTTTGGCACCAGTGACCGGACCGAAGGCCGTGCAGCGGAGAAGGAACTGGGCGTCATCGAGTAATCCCCGACGCGTCTGGGCCCACGGGCGCGAGGGACCCGATGCGAGCTTGCGAGCAGTGGGAGCGCTCGGGGAATAGTCTCCGGAAAAATGCCGGTCCGGCTGCTCCCGCCGCGTCAGCTCGCAGTATTGTCCCAAATACCGATACGGTGAAAGCATGACGACCGCTCCCCAGACGTACAACGACGACCTCCGCCTGGCACATGTGCTGGCCGACAGCGTGGATTCCCTGACCATGTCCCGTTTCAAGGCATTGGACCTGACGGTTGAGACCAAGCCTGATCTGACGCCCGTCACGGATGCAGACAAGGCCGCCGAGGAGTCTATCCGCAGCCAGCTGGCCCGGGTCCGCCCGCGCGACGCCGTGTTGGGCGAGGAGTTTGGCAGTAGTGGACACGGCTCTCGCCGTTGGATCATCGACCCGATCGATGGCACGAAGAACTTTGTGCGCGGGGTACCTGTCTGGGCCACGCTGATCGCCCTCGTCGACGAGGGACGCCCCGTGGTCGGTCTTGTCAGCGCTCCCGCCCTGGGCAAGCGCTGGTGGGCTGCCGAGGGCACTGGCGCCTACATGGGTAAGTCGTTGGCTGCAGCCACCCGCATTCGCGTCTCCAATGTCGGCGAGCTCAAGGACGCCTCCCTGTCCTACTCCTCCTTGACCGGGTGGAAGGAGCGCGGCAACAGGGATGAGTTCATTTCCTTGACAGACGATGTCTGGCGTACCCGCGCCTACGGGGACTTCTGGTCCTACTGCATGGTCGCTGAGGGCGCCGTGGACATCGCTTGCGAGCCCGAACTCAACCTCTACGACATGGCTGCGCTCGTCCCCATCATCACCGAGGCTGGTGGCCGTTTCACCTCGCTTGAGGGCGCCGATGGCCCCTTCGGCGGTAACGCCCTGGCCACCAACTCCATCCTCCACACGGAGGTCCTCCGACGCCTGAATCCCAAGTGGGACGACCTCCTCGGCTGACGGACCTAAGTAGCACAGGTGAGCTAAGAACGACGGCGGACTCCCGCCGTCGTTCTTTTTGCCCCTATCGCGGGGAGGCAACAGAGCGACTTACGTGACGTAACAAATGCGGGTCGCGGAAACTTGGGCTAATCTTTTGGGCATAGGTCACGAGTGCCAGCGCTAAACCCCGGTTTGCTGGCCGGCAACCCTCCTTTCGCGGCGGGGTGCCCCGGGTGACGACCTGGCCAGGCCGGAACGGTCATGGCAAGCGCGGACTTCTGGGCACCCCAAAGGTCCAAGGTGTCAAAGGAATTACTCATGAGCCATGCCCTGTTGGAAAAATCATCCATTGCCGATTCACCCCTCCTGACTGTTGTTGGCCAGGACCTTGCTGCCCCGCTAATTCAGGGCGGGCACGTGCGGTACGCCAACCTAGATTATGCGGCGTCCGCCCCCGCCGTCGATGAGGTTGCCGCCCACCTGAACGAGGTCCTGCCGTTCTACGCAAGTGTGCATCGCGGTGCTGGATTCGCTTCCCAGGTCAGCACCTCGGTTTATGAGAACGCGCGCACCATCGTCGCTGATTTTGTCGGCGCACGCACGGACGACACCGTCATCTTTACGCGAAACACCACCGATTCCTTGAACCTCCTCGCCGGTTGCGTGGAGAGCATCCTGAAGTCTCGCGGATACGCCGAAGGCCGCTCAAACGTCCACGGCGAAGTGCTCTATCTGGACATTGAGCACCATGCAAACCTGCTTCCCTGGCAGGGACTGCCACATCGCTCCGTTGTTGCGGCGTCCTCCATCGAGTCAACGCTGGCCCGGGTCGAGACCCAATTGCGTGCGGGCAACGTACTGCTGCTGGCTGTCACGGGCGCTTCCAATGTCACGGGTGAAGTACTGCCCGTTGCGGAACTGGCCACCCTGGCGCACCGCTACGGTGCACGGATCGTGGTGGATGCAGCTCAGCTGGCCCCGCACCGGAGGATTGACCTCACGGCCAGTGGCATCGATTACGTGGCATTCTCCGGCCACAAGCTGTACGCACCCTTTGGAGCTGGCGTTCTGGTGGGCCGTTCTGACTGGCTTGATTCCGGTGCACCCCATCTGGCCGGCGGCGGAGCCGTGAAGGAAGTACGGCTCGAATCGACCAGCTGGACGGACGGTCCTGCCCGCCACGAGGGCGGCTCCCCCAACGTGCTTGGCGCGGCAACCCTGGCCAAGGCAGCAGCCATATTGGCTGCCTTGGATGCGGACGACTGGCACAACCATGAACAGCTACTGCGCCAACATCTGATCAACGGTTTTCAGAACCTCGAAGGCGTCACGGTCCACACCTTGTTCACGGACGGAGACACCCGCCCGGATTGCGGGAGCATCGGCGTCGTGAATTTCTCGGTCACCGGCTATGACTCTGGGCTTGTAGCCGCTTACCTTTCCGCCGAACATGGAGTAGGTGTGCGCGACGGCAAGTTCTGCGCCCACCCCCTGTTGAACCGTTTGGGTCTCCCGGCTGGCTCACTGCGGGCCAGCTTTGGTGTTGGCTCCCGTCTGGAGGATGCGCAGCGCCTGATCGACGGCGTTGCCGCTCTCCTGCGTGACGGGCTGGGTTGGGATTACGTGGTCGACGCCGGTCGCTGGGTTCCAGCGAACGATAACCGCGTGTACCCCGATTGGGCGCCCAACACTCCGGGCACGGCAGGCGCCGCTCCCTGCAACACCTAGAGAGACACGCTCGCGCAGTAACGGGTGGTTTTTTCCCGACGCTCGCGCAGTAACGGGTAGTGAAGAACCGAGACGCTTCACGACAAGAGCGAGAGCGTCGATTCTGGCGTGAACGGCTCCGGGGTAAAGTTGAACGGCACAAACCACACAACTTTTTCAGGAGCGTAGATGGCAGGCACCGGCGGACCGGTCTTTGACGCGGAACGGCGCAAGCACATGGCCGCGGCATTCCTGGAAGGCGGCGATCACTACCACAAGGTCCGTCCAAGCTACCCGGATGAATCCTTGAGCTGGCTGATCGCAAAAGCGAATGGCCCAATCCACGATGCACTCGACGTGGGCGCCGGCACCGGCAAATACACGCAGTTGTTGGCCAAGCACGCTTGGGACCTGACGGCTATCGACCCTTCAGTGGATATGCTGGCCCAGCTTGCGGCCGACCTCCCCCAGGTCACAACCATTGTCGGAAAAGCGGAACATCTGGAACTCACCGATTCGTGCACCGACCTGGTAGTTGTGGCACAAGCATGGCATTGGTGCGACCCTTTGGCCGCAAGTACGGAAATCGCCAGGGTGCTCCGAACAGGCGGCACCCTTGGCCTGATCTGGAACCAGCTCGACGTCGGAATCCCTTGGGTTCACCGACTGGCCCGGATCATGCACGCTGGCGACGTCCACAAGCCTGATTTTCGCCCCGTTGTTGGCCCGGAGTTCTCGCTGGCCACGTCCCTAGACACACCGTGGAGCCAGATGATGACACCCGAGGACATCATGGAGCTGACAAAGTCCCGCAGCTACTACCTCAAGGCCACAGCAAAGGTCCGCGAGAAAGTCATGACGAATCTGCGCTGGTACCTGTTTGAGCACCTGGGCCACACGCCCGGTGAAGAACTGGAGCTGCCCTACGTGGCTCAAACCTGGCGGGCCAACAAGGTCTAAGCATGCGGTTCACCGATGCTGCAGCGTCACCCCCTCGACAACTCCGCCAGGCCCACCTATGATTTCGGTAAGCCTAAATTAGACTCGCAGGCATCACGAAGGATTTCATTGTGCTCGACACCGCCAAGGCAAAGCCGCTACGTAGGTCACGGGGCGGCTTATTCCTGCTGTTGGGACCGGCATTTGTGGCCGCTATTGCCTACGTTGACCCAGGAAATGTCGCGGCCAACCTCACATCTGGCGCAAGCTACGGATACTTGCTCGTTTGGGTTCTTGTCGCAGCCAACCTCATGGCCATGCTGGTGCAGTACCAGTCAGCCAAGTTGGGCGTGGTGACGGGCAGGTCACTGCCCGAACACCTGGGCCGACGGTTCAAGACCAAAAGCCGGCGCCTGTATTGGGTTCAGGCCGAGCTTGTTGCGATGGCCACGGATCTTGCCGAAGTGGTGGGCGGGGCCATTGCCCTGAACCTGCTCTTTCATGTACCACTTCCCGTCGGCGGGCTCATTGTTGGCGTCTGCTCCATGGCCCTCCTGACTGTACAAAACCGCCACGGCCAACGGTATTTCGAGTCGGCCATCATCTTCCTCCTGATCATTATCACCATCGGCTTCCTGGCCGGACTCGTTCTAAGCCCACCGGATCCAGCCGGTGTGGCAGGCGGGCTGATCCCACGATTCCAAGGGCCCGAAAGCATCATGCTGGCCGCCGGAATGCTCGGGGCAACCGTCATGCCGCACGCCATCTACCTCCACTCCCAGCTTGCCAAGGACAGGCATCCTGACGCCCGCAGGACCCCGGCCCGCCTGCGGCAGATCATCAAGGCGACCCGGGCCGACGTCGTACTTGCCCTCCTACTTGCGGGTGCGGTCAACATCGGCATGCTCTTGCTGGCCGCGTCGACCTTGGGCGGTATCGCCGGGACGGACTCCATCGAAGGCGCCCACGCGGCCATCGTGGACAGCTTAGGCCCGGTGATCGGCGTCGTATTTGCCATTGGGCTGTTGGCCTCCGGGCTGGCGTCCACTTCGGTGGGTGCCTATGCGGGGGCCACCATCATGCACGGGTTGCTAAAGGTGCGAATCCCATTGCAGGCCCGGCGTCTTGTGAGTCTGGTGCCAGCCATCGTGCTGCTCTCAGTCGGAGTGGATCCCACGTGGGCCTTGATCGTGAGCCAGATTGTCTTGAGTTTCGGCATTCCCTTTGCTTTGATTCCGCTGCTGCGCCTGACATCCAACAAAGAGCTCATGGGAGAACACCGGGATGGTCTGGTGCTGCGTCTTGCGGCCCTTGTCAGTGTGGTGCTCATTGTTGCCCTGAACGCGCTCCTGCTGTGGTTGACCTTCACGGGGCAGGGCTAGCGGGTAGGGTTGAGAACGTGAAACATTCTGCAAATTCCTCCAGCATCGAAGACTACGTCAAGGTCATTTATGCCTACACGGAGTGGCAGGACAAGCCAATTACCTCCAGCGCGCTTGCCACCCGGCTGGGAGTGGCAAACTCCTCGGTCTCGGAGATGGTGCGCAAACTCAAGGATCAGGGCTTGGTTGATCACGAGCCTTACAGCCCCATTCACCTCACCCCCAAGGGCTTGACGTTGGCCCTGTCCATGGTTCGCCGGCACAGGATGTTGGAAACCTATCTGGTCCGCGAGCTCGGCTACAGCTGGGACGAGGTCCACGATGAGGCCGAACAGCTTGAACATGCAGTCTCAGACCACTTCATTGAGCGCATGAGCGCAAAGCTCGGCCATCCCACCCGCGATCCCCACGGCGATCCTATTCCCGACGCGCGGGGCGTGATCACCATGGTCCCTTCGCACCGTCTCGATGAACTCGATCCCGGACACACCGGGCGCATCAGCCGCATCAGCGACCACGACCCCGAACTTCTGCGCCATCTCGAGTCCATCGGCATTGGTGTGGACACCCGCCTCACCGTGTTGGGCCAGCCGCGCTTTGGCGCCGGTCTCCAGGTTTCCCTGCCTGATGCCGGGAACGACGCCGGACCCTTGACCTTGAGCGACGAAGTTGCCTCCTCGCTGTGGCTGGCATCGGAGGGGTCTCACCCGGATTGTTCCGTTCAGGAACTTACCGGTGGTTCGCTGATGTACCCCTACACTGCGGCGCCCTAGTTACCGATCCTGCGCGCGCCGGGCTGCTACTCGTCGAGAAAACGTGATGCGGCGAAGTTGGTCACAGCCAGCACGATCATGATGATGCCGAGCACGGTTGGGCCAACAGTGAGCAGCGCTACGGCCGCAACGAGGAAAAGTCCCAGCGCCAACCAGCGAACCAGCTCGGCCCCCAGACGCCTCTCACTCCGCGGAGCCATGAATGCGCCCCAGAAGACCACAACGACAGCGGGTACACCCAAGCCCAAGATCAGGTGCCACGGGCTTTCCTGTTTGAAGCCCCAAAACAGGAGTGCGGCAACCATGGCCACTTCAAGGGCAAAACCCAGCACCTTGTTTACACCGTCCGCCACGGGCTTGACGACTTGCAGATCAATACCAGCGGCCTTGATCTGTGTGGCGATGCGATTCTTCAAAGATCCTCCCGCGTCCCTAGTCATGCACGTCCCTTAGTCATGCTCAGCCATAGCCGCGCGTTCCCGGCGCAGGATGTAGCGCTGAACTTTGCCGCTGGGGGTCTTGGGCAGCTCCGGTACAAAGTGGATCCGCCGAGGGTAGGCATGAGCGGCAAAGCGAGTCTTGACCAGTTGCTGAAGCTCAACGACGAGGGTGTCTGAGGCGAGGGCGAGATCACGCAGGACGACGAATGCTTCAAGAACTTCCCCGCGAATCTCATCAGGGGTGCCAATTACGGCAGCCTCCACCACGCTTGGGTGCGTAACAAGGACCGATTCCACATCGAACGGCCCGATCCGGTAGCCGGCCATGATGATGACGTCATCATCCCGGGAGGAGAAGTAGATGAAGCCGTCCTTGTCACGGCGGCCCGTGTCGCCGGTGATATACCACTGACCGTCGCGACTGTATCGCTCAGCGGACTTTTCGGGGGCATCCACGTAGGAGGTGAACCACATGAAGGGACTTCCCGGAACGTTCACTGCCACCCGTCCGGACTCATCGTCCGGGGCCGGAACATTGGCGTCGTCGGCTAGCACGTCAACGCTCCATCCTGGCAGTTGCCCGCCCATGGAGCCAGGTCGTAAGGGAGTTTGGAGTCCGTCGGCCCACGCATTGCCCGCCACCATGCCAAGCTCGGTTTGGCCGTAGTGGTCGCGGACTTCCAACCCGAATGCGTCCCTGCCCCAAGCGATGACATCGGGTGTCAACGGTTCGCCGGCGCTCGATGCCCGGCGAAGCATGTGACGGTTGTCGGGAGTGGAGCCTGCCCGCAGGGAACGGTAAACGGTGGGTGCCGCGGCGAAGTTGGTGACACCGAATTTTTCCAACACGGCCCAGGTCAATTCCGGGCTGAACCCTGCGGACAAGAGAAGTGAGCGGCGACCGGCAGCCAGGGGAGCCAACAGGGCGAAGTACAGGCCGTAGGCCCACCCGGGGTCGGCCACATTCCAGAAAACATCGTCGTCTCGGACGTCCAGACCGAAGGTTTGGTAGCCAACAAAGGATGCCACGGCGCCCAGTGTAATGGGAACACCTTTGGGAGTGCCGGTGGTGCCGGACGTGAAGAGTTGCACGAGTACGCCGTCACCGCCAACCGCGACGGCTCCGGCGTCGAAGGATTCGGTGCCAGACGTTTCGGCGCTGGCGAAGGCACCCGTCCCGGCAACCATTTCGGCCAGCGAAAGGTCATAGCCAAAGGCTTCGCCGCGGGCAACAATCACTGGACGTGAGGCGTCCGTGGGGACCTCGCCCGGAGGCAGGAGCTTGCGTCGCTGATCCGCGTCGCAGATCACCAGGCGTGCACCGCTGGCCTGCAGGCGGAATTCGATGGCGTCGTGCGCGAACGCCGTGAAGAGGGGCACATCTACGGCGCCCAATCTCCAAATGCCAAGAAGCGCAATCACAAGCTCGGCGGATTTGGCCATCAGCGTGGCGACATAGTCCCCGCGACGAACGCCCACCGAGGCCAAGGAAGCGGCGAACTGCAAGGATTTCTCCCGCAGCTCGCCATAACTGATGTCTACGGAGCCCAAATCGGCCGAAACTACGGTAAACGCAATGTCTCCGGCCGGGTGCTTGTCGCATAAGAGCTGGGCAGCATTGGCGTCGGGCACCGCGAAGGTGTCCAAAAGCTCCTGCACACTTACCGTCATGGTCCGCTCCCTCGCGTTGGAACTACAGCACTAAACCTGCCCTGACGCCGACAATTATGGCGGCGTCAAACGCAGTCTAGCCTTCGCAGTCCTTGCAGTAGAACAAGCCGTTCTTCTCGCGCGCAACCTGGCTGCGGTGGCGTACCAAGAAGCAGGAAGAACAGGTGAATTCGTCTTCCTGAGCCGGGATGACCTGGATGATGAGCTCTTCGTTGGAGAGGTCAGCACCCGGAAGGTCGGTGCCTTCGGCCGTGTCTGAATCTTCGACGTCAATGTGCGCCGTCTGAGCACCGCCACGCTGAACCTGAAGCGCCTGGAGCGATTCTGTCTCGTGGTCTTCGTCCTTGTTGCGGGGTGCGTCGTAATCCGTTGCCATGCGGTTTTCATACTCCTGAAGTGCTCGTGGTAGTGGCTGGGTCTTTCAGCGCCTTATCATAGCCCCTGAAAGCCGGATTCGTGCCCCTAGTACCGCGTTGTTTTCCCACAGCATAGGGGATGACTTTGAAATTCGTTGTATTCTTGCGATTTTTTTTGAAAATTTCTTTATTGCGACGCTCAAAAGTGTCGATTCTCACTGCCGATCGAGCGCCTTTTTTGTGGATTCCCGGCGCTCTTCAGGCCCTTACCCGACGCCGGGAATCGCCACCGCGCATCGTTCGCCTTATCCTTAAAGGAACATGGCAAACAACTCTTCCTCAAACGCGTCGCTCAATCGCCGGCAAGTGGCTCAGGCCCTTAACATTCCGCCCGAGATGGCCGTCCGTAACGGCATCCCCTCACGCATGAGCGCGGCCGACGTCGCCGCCATCGATGCCAATCCCCCGGCCTGGCTGGCACAGTCTCGGGCCAACGCCACCGGCAAGCGACCGGTCTGGGTCGAGCTGCGCTGTTACCTGTGCGATTTCCTTGAGGTGGCCCGGCCCAAGAAATGGTGGCCGGAATTCACCTATGTCATCTGCGATTTTCATGACAACGACGAGCTTCCAACGCCCCCTGCCGGTTGGCGCCGTAGCGAGTACGACGGCGTAGGCGGCCGCTTTCGAGGAATCGTTGATTCTCTGGATCCCTAAGCCAAAGCAACGTTCGTTCGTAGTCAAGTGCTGGTCCGGCCTTAGCCTGGCTATTCACGAGCGGGTAGGCTTCTAGCCGTGACAGTCCCGTCGAAATTATTTCAACAGTGGCTGAGCGCCGTGGGGGGGGGCCGCAGCCCCCCCCCTTCTGCAGTCACCCTGGTTCGATTTCTCAGTGCGCGGGTCGGCCCGAACCCGTCCGCTCGGGCGCCTCATCCACGTAGGTCCCGGCGTGGGCGATGTACTGCAGCTTGTAGCCGTTGGGATCGTTGAAGTAGGTGCCCTCGCCCTGACCCGGTGCGCGCCGGACGATCCGCAGATCACCATGCACCGTGTCGCCACGCTCGTCGTGCTGAATGATCCCGTTCTCTTCCAACTGGAGACACGCCGCGTCGAACTCTTCTCGCGGTACGTAGAACGCCAGGTGGTTACCGCGGAAGGTGGCGGTCGTCTGAATCGACGGCCGCTCTACGCGGTGGAAGCGGAAGATCTGGCCCGAGCTGGGCACGCGAAAATCGATGCACGGGTTGCCCTCGGTCGACCGGCCACGGCCGGCGACCTCGAAGCCCATCGCGTTCGTATAGAAGTCCTCGGTCTCGCGGAGGTTCTCCGACTCGTACTCAACCCGGTCGAGCCGGATGATCTCGATCTCGTCCTGCGGACGGCGCTTCGGAGTCCCTCGGTCCACGAGCTCGATGAAGTTGCCCTCGGTGTCGTGCAGGTACACGTGAGAGGCGTCGTCGCCCTCCTCGCTGTCCGGCCCATCGATTGCCACGCCGCCGGCGCGAAGACGGTCGAGCAGTTTGGGGAAGTCCTCGGTGGCAACTTCGTAGGCCCAGCGTGGGATCCCGCGGTTGTGCTTGCGGTAGGGAAGCCCGTACAGCTCATCGCCGAAGAGGCCAAGCTCGACGGCCCCCAACTGGATGAACAACGACGGCGGCCGGGTGCCGAATGGATCGGCCTCTGGCTCTCGACCGTAGTCGAGCCGCTTGCGCTTCACCTTGCCACCCAGGATGTCACAGTAGAAGTGCTCCGCCCGGTCGAGGTCCTGGATCGCTGTCACGTAGTGATCGATCTGCCTGGCAAAGGACTGAGTCATTGCCACCCTCCTTCACTCAATGTGGGCCGATTGTAGCACCGGCTTTCGACCCGTGGGGCCTTGGAGATCGGCCGGTCCAGACACCGCGCGTCATGAGTATCATTGACCCTTGCGTGTCGGGTGAGCAGGGCATCACCCACCCCTTACCCAGAGGGCGAGGGAGTCGCCAGGAGGAAGCGAATGGACACGGAGCTTCACCGCCGGTTGTCCGCTCTGGACACGGGTGCAGTGTCCGATGCGCTCGACCAGCTCGGGCTCCAGGGCGCTACGCACGGGATTCGGCCGATCTGGCAGGCGCCGCGCATCGCGGGGCCTGCTGTGACCGTGAAAGCCACGGCCGCGGGACCAACCCGGCCGGATCAGCACATCAACATCCACGCGATCGCGTCCGCCGAGGCTGGGTCCGTCCTCGTGATCGACAACGGGGGGCGGCCCGACGTCTCCTGTCTGGGAGACCTTCAGTCGCTGGCGGCCAAGACGCGGGGGCTCAGCGGCGCCGTGATCGACGGCGCCTGCCGCGACGCCGACTCGATTCGCGACATCGGCTTCCCCGTCTTCACCCGAGCGGTCGTGCCGATCACGGCCCGCGGTCGCGTCCAGCAGGAAGGCTGGAACGTGCTGGTTCAGATCGGCGGTGTTCAGGTGCGCCCGGGCGACTGGGTCATCGCCGACGGAAGCGGAGTCGTATTCATTCCCAGCGAGCGGGCAGAAGAGGTGATCGCGGCGGCCGAAGACATCGTGCGCCGCGAAGAGCAGATGGCAGAGGCCGTGCGGCGCGGCATGTCGATCGTCGACGTGATGACGGACTTCAACTACGAACGCATGCTAGAAGAGCAAAGTGCAACCGACAAAAGATGATTTCCGGCGCGTGATGGGCCACTTCCCCACCGGCGTCACGCTCATTACCACGGCGAACAACGG
>JBKKBD010000151.1:0-13118 GCA_046714315.1 Specibacter sp. | reverse complement strand
TCAGTTCCTGCCCAATGAGTTCGCAACCCTCGGTGCCGACGGCTTCGGTTTCTCCGACACCCGCTCCGCGGCCCGCCGCTTCTTCAAGATCGACTCCCACTCAGTGGTAGTCCGCACCCTGCAGATGTTGGCAAAGCGTGGCGAAGTTGACGCCGACGCACCCCGTCAGGCGATCGCCAAGTACGATCTCCTGAACGTCAATGCAGGCACCACCGGCAACGCCGGAGGCGAAGGCTAACCCCACACCCACACAAATGATCCCGATTCCGCTTTCCGAGCCCAGAATGCTGGCCTCCGAAGGCGGAATCGGGATCATTTCTAATTAACGGGTGGTTGCTGTTCCCTTGGGACGCCCACGAAACTGGCTGCCACATAGCCGAATCACCATCGCATGTAGCAACCGCTGTGCGAGGGTGTTCCTATGTCATACGATCTGTCCGTTTATGCCGTGACCCCTTTGGGCTTTGACGAGTTGCTGGCGCTGGTGCGCAGTACTGCCGGGCTCGACGTTGAAGGCTCACCCTCGATGGATGCCAAGTCCTTGATGGTGGTTCGTGGTGCACGCCGCGTGTACTGCTTCACGATTGACGGCCCCTTTGAGGTGGAGCTCGAGGATGTTCCGGAGGAGGTGACGGCATCGGTGATCGGTGCCAAGGCGGTTTATCAGGTGTTGGTGGAGGGCAGTGAGGAAACCTCGATTCCGCACGCCGTGAAGTTTGCCCGGAAACTGGCCAAGTCCGCCGCCGGTGCGATGCTGGATGAGCAGAGCGGGGAAGTCTGGCCCAAGGCCAAGGGCAGCCGCGTCACCCGGCCCCGCGAAGCGTCCCGGGCGACCGAGCTGGTGACAGTCAACTTCTACACGGAAACAGGCAAAATGCCGGAGGATCTGCCTGGCAGTTACATCGCCGCGGCAAGAAAGTACCTGCCCGAGGCCCTGCCCCGACGCTTCGGCAGCTACGAGCCTCTGCAAGGCAAGCTGGAGCGAGACGGCGATCAAGCATTCACCGACATGTGGCGGAGCGACCCAACACATTCGCTCTATCTCGATTGCCAATATCCTGTTGGTTTTGGAGTCCTGTCTGGTTCCAAGGAAAACAGGCCTATCGGACGGACGTCCTTGAGGTTCGACGGGGCTGTCCTGTCCAATCCGGGGTGGCTGGAGGCGCTTAGAAGGTTCTTCGTCGCCTTTGCTCTGGAATCGAAGAGTTTCTTTGCTTCGGTGGAGGTGCTGCGCAACTACGAATGGGGCACCCGATCTTACAAATGGTCGCCAGGGCAGGAAAAGGAGACGTGGCCGATCGACGGAGGTGAATGGATAGGGCTTGTTCCGTATCCGCAGTCTTGGACGTGGTTCGGCCCGGACCAGATCAGCATCGTTTCCCCGCACCTGACCGGACACCGTGAGATGCATGGTGACCATTTGTTCCATGTCCTGGCGGAGCAGCCGGTAGACCGGGACCAGCTCGCAGCCCTGCTGCCGGATCCGTCCCAGCCTTGGATCCCACGGGAACTCGCCAGCCCATACACCCGCTGACCACAGCAATTCACTAGAGAAAGCAAGGAACCAACAACATGGCATTTTTCAGCAGGAAACCCAAGGAACTCGACGCAACCTTCCCACAGCTAACCCTGCAGCAGGGTGTGAAGATGCGTCAGATCAGCGTTGATGTCCTCACCAGCATGGGGTACGGAGTCGAGGTTGCCGATGACCACGTAGTCACCTCCGACGGGCGCATGTACGGGCTGGAAACGGTGGCACGAACAATTCCCAACGCCCCGGAGCGGGAGTGGAAGCCCATGCTCGAGGACTACTTCGCACGGATGACCGCCAAAGCCGCCGGATCCATCATCGATGCGATGCCCGCCGAGGACCTGCTGGCCCGGACCCGGGCCAAGATCATCGACCCGACCATGGTCACCCAGGAGCAGGCCTTGCTCCACTACAACTACACCCAATGGGTGGGTGGGCTCCCCCTCTTGATGGCCTATGACGGGGAAGAAACCATCAACTACCTCAGGGACGACCATGTCCAGCGCGCCGGCGAGGACCGCGCCTGGGATGCTGCCCGGGCCAATCTGCTGGCTGAAGGATCCGGGACACCGCAGCCTGCCACCGATGAGGAAGGTGGCTCGTTCCTGGGCATCATGTCCGATTCTGAGTTCCAAGCCACCTGGTTGGCGTTCCCCGCCGAACTCCTTGACAGCCTCGGGCTCACAGCCGGACCCCTTGGTGTCTTCATGACAGTCCCCGCCGCAACGGCCCTGAACCTGCACGTCATCAATGATGAAACCGGAATTGCTGACCTGCTCTTCATGACCCGGGTCACCGGAGCCCAACACGACGGCATGCCCCACCCCCTGAGCCCGCATGTCTACTGGTGGAACGGTGGCCAGGTCCAGCCCATCACCGGCATCGTGGACGGTGACTTGGCAATGGTGCTCCCAGACGAACTCGAACACCTCGCATCCCGCTGAAGGTTGAAGGCTGAGCCGGCGCCGCATCGGGGGATCGAGCATCGGCCCAGCCTTCCTTCGATTGGGGGCCAGAAGGGTCTCACGTTTCTTGCACCAATCGAAGTCCAACTCTGCAGTCGTCAGAGGATAACGGCAGAGCTGGGCGGCGCAATGCTGTCCACAACACCAAAACCGCCAAAGCGGCCGGGCCGGGAACAACACCACCTATTCAATGAGAGTGCCCGGCCGGGAAATCATGACGCCACTGTGGCCTGGGAATTAACCAGCTCGATCAAAAAGATGAAAGCCCGGCCGCGCAATGCGGCCGGGCTTTCCTCGTTCTGTGGAAAGACTAGTTGCGGTTGAGTTCCGCGGAGATCACCTGAGCGGCCTGGCGCAGCACGGGAATGGCGCGCTCGGAGAATGCCACGTCCACTCGCTGGACAGGCCCCGAAACGGATATGGCCGTTGGTGTTGGCGAGTTGGGCACGGCCATGGCGAAGCAGCGCACACCCAATTCCTGCTCTTCCTCGTCAATGGAATAGCCGCGCTCACGGATAAGCTTCAGGTCAGCCAGCAGCTCATCGATGGTCCCAATGCTTTTGTTGGTGGGGCGGGGCATGCCTTGGCGCGCGATGATGCCGCGCACGGTGTCATCGTCGAGCTGTGCCAGCAGCGCCTTGCCCACGCCGGTGTCATGTGTGTGTGCCCGGCGGCCCACCTCCGTGAACATGCGCATGGAGTGCGGCGACGGTACCTGTGCAATGTAGATGACCATGTCATCGTCAAGCACCGCCATGTTGGCCGTTTCGCCCAACTGGTCCACGAGCGACTTCAGCTGCGGCTGCGCCAGTGCACCGAGCTGCTTCGTGGCTCCTTCGCCGAGGCGGATCAGGCGCGGCCCCAATGCGTAGCGTCGACTCGGAAGCTGGCGGATGTACCCCAGCGAAACGAGCGTGCGCAGCAGACGGTGAATCGTGGGCAGGGGCAGATCGGTCGAGGACGCCAGCTCGCTGAGCGTCACATTTCCACCTGCATCGGTGATGAGTTCAAGCAGTTCGAAAACGCGTTCCACGGACTGTACGCCGCCGCTCGCCTTTGCTGCCATGGGTCCGACTCCTAGGTATTTGACGGTGCCAGTATTTATCCGCATGGTGACACGGATATTTCACATACTCAACTTACCTCACGACGACGCCGATACAGTGAAGTTGCTCATGGGCTTGAAATTCCACTAGATAGATAATAATATCCATAATACGAAAACATCTCGTACATGTCGACAGCCTCTCGGGGCCCAAGCGAAGGAAATTCAATGGCGAATCCCAGTCCCGGCAACTCAATCACCCTGCGCGTAAGCGCACCCTCCAGCTTCACCGTTACCAGCGAACTGGCAACCGCCATCGCGGCGGCCGGAGCCTCAGTCACCGCCCTGGACGTCACGGAGTCCCACCACGAGCGCATCGTCGTTGACATCACCGCCAACACCACTGATGACGACCACGCCGACCGTGTCAAGGCTGCTCTTGACGCGCTCGACGGCGTCACGGTCCAGCACGTTTCCGACCGAACCTTCCTGATGCACCTCGGCGGCAAGCTCGAGGTGGTCCCCAAGGTGGCCCTGCGCAACCGTGACGATCTCTCGCGTGCCTACACTCCCGGCGTCGCCCGCGTCTGCATGGCCATCTACGAGGACCCCGAGGCCGCACGCAACCTCACGGTCAAGCGCAACACCATTGCCGTGCTCACCGACGGCTCGGCCGTCCTCGGCCTGGGCAACATCGGCCCGGCCGCGGCGCTGCCCGTCATGGAAGGCAAAGCGGCACTGTTCAAGCAGTTCGCCAACGTCGATGCTTGGCCCGTCTGCCTCGACACCCAGGACACAGAAGAAATCATCATGATCGCCAAGGCCATGGCCCCCGTCTACGGTGGCATCAACCTTGAAGACATCGCGGCCCCGCGCTGTTTCGAAATTGAGAAGCGTCTGCGCGATGAACTGGATATCCCGGTCTTCCACGACGACCAGCACGGCACGGCAATCGTGACCCTGGCCGCCCTCACCAACGCCTTGAAGGTTGTCGAGAAGAAGATCGGTGACGTCAAGATAGTTGTGGCAGGTGTTGGCGCCGCCGGAAATGCCATCATCCAGCTACTCATCGCCCAGGGCGCCACTAACATCGTGGCCTGCGGACGCAGCGGCTCGGTCCACCGCAACGAGACCCACACCGATGAACACCGCGCCTGGTTGGCTCAGAACACCAACCCGGACAACTTCGACGGAACCCTGCACGAGGCCATGACCGACGCAGACGTCTTCATTGGCGTCAGCGGCCCCAACGTTTTGGGTGAAGAGCAGATTGCAGCCATGGCGGAGAAGGCCATTGTGTTCGCCATGGCGAACCCCACACCCGAGGTTGACCCGGTCATCGCAGCCCGCCACGCCGCCGTCGTCGCAACCGGCCGCAGCGACTTCCCAAACCAGATCAACAACGTATTGGCCTTCCCCGGCTTCTTCCGCGGACTCCTGGACGCGGGCGTGTCGGACATCACGCCCAATATGCTAGTGGCAGCCGCCGAAGCCATTGCCAACCGGGTCTCTGACGACGAACTGAACGCCAGCTACATCATCCCCAGCGTTTTCGACCCGCATGTGGCCGGCGACGTCGCTTCCGCAGTCGCTTCCGCCGCTGCAAGCAACACCACCGAAAGGACCCAGTCATGAGTGCACAATCCGTCACCGTCACCGATCCCACTCCCATCCCCCGGGCAGCGGAAATCCTCACCGACGAGGCACTCGCCTTCGTCGCGGAACTGAGCCGCCGTTTCAACCCGGTCCGCACCGAACTGCTGGAAGCCCGCGGCGTGAAGCGTGCCAAGGTCGCAGAAACCGGGAAGCTGGACTTCCTGCCGGAAACCCTCAGCGTCCGCGAGGGCGACTGGAAGGTTGCCCCGGCTCCGGCGGCCCTGACCGATCGCCGCGTCGAAATGACGGGGCCTGCCTCACCAGCCAAGATGGCCATCAACGCACTCAACTCCGGCGCGAAGGTGTGGCTTGCCGACCTTGAGGACGCCAGCGCTCCCCTGTGGGGGAACGTTGTCGACGCCATTTTGAATCTGCGCGACGCCGCCCTTGGCACCCTCAGCTACACCTCCCCCGAGGGGAAGGAGTACCGTCTCCGGACTGACGCTCCCTTGGCTGTAGCGGTTACCCGCCCCCGCGGCTGGCACCTTGAAGAGCGCCACATCGTGGTCGACGGCGGACCCACCTCGGGTGCGCTCGTGGACTTTGGCCTACACTTTTTCCACACGGCTAAGGCACTGCTCGCCAACGGCCACGGCCCGTACTACTACCTGCCGAAGATGGAAAGCCACCTCGAGGCCCGCCTGTGGAATGACATCTTTGTCTTCGCCCAGGACTACCTCGCCATCCCGCAGGGAACCATCCGCGCCACCGTGTTGATCGAAACCATTCCGGCCGCCTTTGAAATGGATGAGATCCTCTACGAGCTGCGCGATCACGCCTCGGGACTGAACGCGGGACGCTGGGACTACCTCTTCAGCATCATCAAGTACTTCCGTGACGCAGGCAGCGCCTTCACCTTGCCGGACCGCGCCCAGGTGGCCATGACGGCACCGTTCATGCGCGCCTACACCGAGCTGCTGGTCAAGACCTGCCACCACCGCGGCGCCTTCGCCATGGGCGGCATGGCAGCAGTAATCCCGAACCGCAAGGAACCGGATGTCACCGCGGCCGC
Source organism: Specibacter sp. (assembly GCA_046714315.1). Classification (GTDB taxonomy): domain Bacteria; phylum Actinomycetota; class Actinomycetes; order Actinomycetales; family Micrococcaceae; genus Specibacter. Next base: position 6,909 of record JBKKBD010000151.1, on the reverse strand, counting down.
CTTTGAAAAGGTCCGCAACGACAAGACCCGCGAAGCAAATGACGGCTTCGACGGTTCCTGGGTTGCCCACCCCGATCTGGTCCCCATCTGTCAGGAGGTGTTCGACGCCGTTCTCGGCGAGCGCCCCAACCAGCTGGACAAGCAGCGCCCCGAGGTTAGCGTCACGGCAGATCAGCTGCTGGACGTTGCCTCCGCCGAAGGCGATGCCACCGAGGCAGGCCTGCACCTGAACCTCTACGTCGCAGTCGCCTATACAGCCGTCTGGATCTCCGGCAACGGCGCCGTCGCCATCCACAACCTCATGGAAGATGCCGCCACTGCGGAAATCTCCCGCTCACAGGTGTGGCAGCAGATCCGCAACCAGGTCAAGCTGGCCGACACCGGCAACACCGTCACGCGGGAACTCGTGGAGACGATCCTCGGCGAGGAAACGGCCAAGCTGCGCGGCGAGGTTGGCGAGGAGGCCTTTGCCAAGTATTACAAGCCGGCCAGTGAGCTGATCGCGGATATCTGCCTGTCTGAGGACTACACGGACTTCCTGACCATCCCGGCCTACGAACTGGTGGGCTAGAAATGGCCGCCAAACTCTCACTTTCCGCCGCGGACCTGGCCCGGATCGACGACGCCCTCGCCGAAACCGATGCGCTCCTGGAGCGCAACTACCCGGGCGACGACGGCAGCCGCCAGCCCGTGCACACCGTGTACGTGCCGGCCGACAAGTTCACGCCAACCCTCGCCGCTGACTGGGGCAACGAGGCACTTGCCCTGACCAACAACCATGGCGGTCTGGAACGCCTAGGTTCCCTACTGGGCCAGGACCGCGAACTGGCCGCCGCCGTGGCTCCCCGTGTTGCCGCCAAACTGGCAGCAGAGCCTATCGAGGACCTGCGACTGGACTTTGAGGACGGCTACGGAAACCGCGGGGATGAGGCCGAGGACGCGGCAGCGATCACCGCCGCACGTGCCGTGAACACCGCCGTCGAACAGGGCACGGCCCCGCCATTCATCGGGATCCGCTTCAAGTGCTTTGAGGCGCCCACCCGGGCCCGCGGCATCCGCACCCTGGATCTGTTTGTCTCCACCCTGGTGGAAACTGGCGGCCTGCCGGACGGATTGATCCTGACCCTGCCCAAGGTCACCACTGTTGACCAGGTGCGGGCCATGGACTTTGCCGTCAGTCGCCTGGAGCAGATCCACGGCCTTGCGGCCGGTCGGCTCCGCTTTGAGGTGCAGGTGGAAACCCCGCAGCTCATCCTCAGCCACGACGGCACCTCGCCGGTGGCGCGCCTGGCCCATGAGATTCCGGGCCGGATCAGCGCACTGCACTACGGCACCTACGACTACAGCACCTCCTTGGAGATTTCCGCCGAGTACCAGTCCATGGAACACCCCGTGGCGGATTTCGCCAAGGAAGTCATGCAATTGGCCGTGGCCGGCACGGGCATCCGTCTCTCCGACGGTTCCACCAACGTCATCCCCATGGGCGACGGCGTGGAATCCGCCTGGGCCTTGCACGGCCGCCTGGTGCGCCGCTCCCTGGAACGCGGCTACTACCAGGGCTGGGACTTGCACGCAGCCCAGCTGCCCAGCCGCTTCAGCGCCACTTACGCGTTCTACCGTCAGGGTCTGCCAGCATCGGCGTTGCGCCTGCGCAACTACGTGGAGCAGACTCCGGGCGCCGTCATGGACGAGCCCGCAACGGCCAGGGCACTGGCCAACTTCGTCTTGCGCGGAGTGGTCTGCGGCGCTGTCGGCGCCGACGAGGTTGCCGCGCTGACAGGCATCGATATTCCCCAGCTGAGCGCCCTGGCGCACCCGCGGCTGGCACAAACCGTTTCCAAGTAAGGAGTCAAAGATGACCGAGAAGTACTTCTACCCCAAGGGCGGCCTGCCGCCGCAGACCCACCTCACCACGGAACGCGCCATCGTCACGGAGGCCTACACGGTCATCCCCAAGGGCGTCATGACCGACATCGTGACCAGCACGCTGCCGGGCTTCTCCAAGTCCCGCTCTTGGATCTTGGCCCGACCCATCTCAGGCTTCGCCACCACCTTCTCCCAGCTGATCGTGGAGATCGCCCCGGGCGGCGGCGCTCCCATCGCCGAATTTGAGGCAGGCGTTGAAGGCGTGGTCTTCGTGACCAAGGGCAAGGTCAACCTGACCCTCGACGGTGAACTGCACGCACTGGAAGAGGGCGGCTATGCCTACCTCGCCGCTGGCGCCACCTGGGGCCTGGAAAACGTCTCTGATGACATCGTCTCCTTCCAGTGGATCCGCAAGGCCTACGAGCGCCTTGAGGGTTACGAGGCAAAGTCGTTCGTGACTAGCGACGCCGAGGTTGAACCCACGGCGATGCCGGAAACCAACGGTGCTTGGAAGACCACTCGCTTCACGGATTCCTCGGACCTGGCGCATGACATGCAGGTCAACATCGTCACGTTCCAGCCAGGCGGTGTCATCCCGTTCCCGGAAACCCACGTCATGGAACACGGCCTCTACGTCCTGGAGGGCAAGGCCATGTACCTCCTCAACAACGACTGGGTTGAGGTGGAAGCAGGCGACTTCATGTGGCTGCGTGCCTTCTGCCCGCAGGCCTGCTACGCCGGCGGGCCCGGCGAATTCCGCTACCTCCTATACAAGGACATGAACCGTCAGATCCGTCTCACCTAAGAACCTTTCCGGCCCCACTCTCTCGCCACTACGACGGCGTGGGGCCGGCAAGGATGTAACGCCCGCCGGTGTCACGCGAAGGCGTTGACAGCCCTGTTAGGGTCAGCGTATGGATGAAAACATGGGGACGTTCATCAAGGATTTTGGCACGCTTGTCCATTTGGCACAGGCCACCATTGAACCGGTCAAGGGCGGCGATGAGCTGCTGCAAACACTGAGCCAGCATCTTGGCGTCCCGCCCAAGGAAGTCTCCGTGGTGGTGGAAGAGATCTCCGCCCACCGGTTGGCGGATTTGGACATCCTCTTGGACAATATCGCCAGCCGCGACCCCAACGCCCGCCTGGTGGGCATCGGCGGTGGCGATCAACGCAACCACATGTCCCTCAGCGACATGGTGCAGCACGCCAACATGTATGCGGCATTCCCGCTCGCTCAGCCGGACTTCACAAACCAACCAGTGGGCCCGGATAAGCAGCGCCAAACGGTAGCGTTGGGCCTACGGTTGTTCAGCTATGGCGGCGCCGCCATGGCCGTTCTCCAGCGTGAGGCCAAGCCCAACTTTGGCCGCCAATTCGCCACCGTTGAGGTCCTTGCAGCAACACCGGCGGACACCGCCAAGTTCCTGGCCGAGGTACGCCGTCGGATGGAACACGAAAGCGTATTCAAGGGGCACGTCATTTCACTCCAGGTCAGTGAATACGGGCCCAGCATGGGCGGGGTGACGTTCATCCGCCGCCCCGAACTGTCTCGTGCGGACATCATCCTGCCCCACGGCGTCCTCACCCGGGTCGAAGACCATGCCTTGGGGATCGGGCGCCAGGCACAGTTTTTGATGGCACACGGACAGCACCTCAAACGGGGACTGCTGCTCTATGGTCCGCCGGGAACGGGCAAAACCCATACTGTCCGCTACCTGCTCAGCCAAAGCGCAGGTACCACAGCGGTACTCCTGTCCGGGGGCTCCCTGGCCCGCATCGCAGAGGCCGCTAAGCTGGCCCGAGCCTTGGCCCCAGCCATCGTGGTACTCGAGGATTGCGACCTGATCGCCGAGGACAGGAGCTTTGGGAACGGCCCACAACCACTGCTATTTGAGGTCCTCGATGCCATGGACGGACTGGACAGCGATTCCGACGTTGCCTTTGTGCTGACCACCAACCGCGTTGACATGCTGGAGCGGGCGCTGGCCCAGCGGCCCGGCCGGGTGGATTTGGCGGTGGAGATCCCGCTGCCCTCTGAACCTGAACGCGTGGAACTATTGCAGCTGTATTCGTATGAGCTCGCCTTTTCACCGTCCGCGCTCGAGGCAGCTGCCGCGCAGACGGCCGGCACCACCGCCTCCCTGGCCAAGGAACTGATGCGGCGGGCCGTGGTGGCGGCGTCGTTGGCGGGGGAAGATCCCAGCGATTCCCACTTGGCCGTTGCCGTAAGTCAGCTCATGGACGACAGTGCTGCCCTCACCCGAAGCCTGCTGGGCAGCGGCACCAACTCCGGTAGCTAAGCGCAGCGTCGCTGTAATCACGGCGCCCCTTACCGCTTTTTATGCCCGTCCAACGGCGGCGAAAAGCGGGATGGGGCGCCTTTTGTGTCCCCCACCACTTCTATGCGCCATCTCCCCTTGACTACTGGCCATGCCTTGCCTAAACTTTTCATAAAGCAGAAACTAATTTCCATACAGTGAAAATGTGGAATGACGCACACTAGGGACATGGACGTTCCTTCGGAAGGATTTACGATGACGTACACAGTGAATTGCTCCATCCTCCTCACGGAGCTGCCCTTGCTGGAACGCGCGGCCGCGGCCAAGGCTGCCGGCTTTGACGCCGTCGAATTTTGGTGGCCGTTTGCCAGCTCTGTTCCCGGCGATGCCGAGGTCACAGCATTCGAACGCGCCATCACCGACGCGGGCGTGCAGCTGACGGGCCTGAACTTCAATGCAGGCGACATGCCCGCAGGCGACCGCGGACTGGTCTCCTGGATTGGCCGCGAAGCCGAATTCAAGGACAACATCGCAGTCGTCGCAGGAATCGGCGAGCGCCTGGGCTGCAAGGCCTTCAACGCCCTATACGGCAACCGCCAGGACGGGCAGGATCCCGCAGCACAGGACGCCCTGGCCGTGGAAAACCTGGTTGCAGCCGCCCGAGGCATTGCAGCCATCGGCGGAACTGTCCTGCTGGAACCGGTATCGGGAACCCCGGCCTACCCGATCAAGAGCGCCGCAGACGCACTGTCGGTCATCGCCAAGACCCAGGCCGCGGGCGTGGACAACGTCAAGCTGCTTGCAGATTTCTACCACCTGTCCGTCAACGGTGACGACGTGGCGGCAGTCATTGAACAGCACGCCAAGGACTTCGGTCACATCCAGATTGCTGACAACCCCGGCCGCGGCGCACCCGGTACGGGCGAACTTCCTCTCGGCGAGTGGATCAGCCGCAGCCGCGAACTTGGCTACACCGGGGCGATCGGCCTCGAATACAAGGCACCGCAGGCCGAAGCCTTCACCTGGGCCATCCGCCAGCCCGCATAACCGACTTCCGCCCCCACACACTTACTTCTCGCAAAGGATTCATCATGACAAACGTTGCAGTAATCGGACTCGGAATCATGGGCCTGCCCATGGCAGTCAACCTGGTCAAGGCCGGCCACACGGTGACCGGTTTCAACCGCAGCCGGGGCGCCATTGACAAGCTCGTCGCAGCTGGCGGCAATGGCGCCACCAGCATCGCCGATGCCGTCAAGGACGCCGACGCCATCATCACCATGGTCCCGGACTCCCCAGACGTTGAGGCTGTTGTCAGCGGCGCCGAAGGCGTCTTCGCCAACGCCCGCAAGGGTGCCCTCTGGATCGATGCCAGCTCCATCCGCCCCGATGTGGCCAAGCGCCTCTCCGCCGACGCCGTTGCAGCGGGCATCCGCCCTCTCGACGCCCCGGTTTCCGGTGGCGAGCAGGGCGCCATTGACGGCGTTTTGTCCATCATGGTCGGCGGCGACGCAAAAGATTTCGCCGACGCCGGCGAAGTGCTCGACGCAGTGGGCAAGACCATCGTCCACGTGGGCCCCTCCGGCTCAGGCCAAACAGTCAAGGCAGCCAACCAGCTGATCGTGGCAGTGAACATCCAGGCGCTCTCCGAGGCAATCGTCTTCCTTGAGGCCTACGGCGTCGACACCGACGCAGCACTGAAGGTCCTCGGCGGCGGCCTGGCCGGCTCCAAGGTCCTTGACCAGAAGGGCCAGAAGATGCTCGATCGCAACTTCGACCCCGGATTCCGCCTGGCCCTGCACAACAAGGACCTTGGCATTGTCACCGCAGCAGCACGCGAGGCCGGCGTCACCGTCCCCCTCGGCGCAGCCGTTGCACAGCTCGTCTCCGCCATGGTGGCCCAGGGCGACGGCGCCCTTGACCACTCCGGCCTCTTCAAGCAGGCCGCGGCACTCTCCGGGCGCAAGTAACCCATTCCCCAGGCAGCACCGGCCCATCGGGGCCACCCACCACAGACTTTCAAGGAGCACACAATGACTAAAATGCGCAGCGTTGACGCCGCCATCCTGATCCTGGAAAAGGAGGGCGCCACAGAGGTTTTCGGCCTCCCCGGCGCAGCCATCAACCCCTTCTACGCCGCTATGCGCGACCACGGAGGCATCAACCACACCTTGGCCCGCCACGTTGAGGGCGCCTCACACATGGCTGACGGCTACTCCCGCGCAGCCAAGGGCAACATCGGCATCTGTACCGGAACCTCCGGCCCCGCAGGCACAGACATGATCACCGGCTTGTACGCCGCATGGGCGGACTCCGTGCCGATCCTGTGCATCACAGGCCAGGCCCCGGTTGCCAAGCTGCACAAGGAAGATTTCCAGGCCGTGGACATCGAGACCATTGCCGCACCGTTGACCAAGATGGCCATGACCATCAAGGAGCCCGGCCAGATCCCGGGCGCCTTCCAGAAGGCCTTCTACCTGATGCGCTCCGGCCGTCCGGGCCCGGTCCTGCTGGACCTGCCCATCGACGTCCAGATGGCCGAGATTGAATTCGACATCGACGCATACGAGCCGATGACCCCAAGCAAGCCGGCAGCCACGCGCAAGCAGGCCGACAAGGCCCTGGACATCCTGCTGGCCGGCAAGCACCCGTTGATCGTTGCCGGTGGCGGCGTCATCAGCGCCGAGGCCTCCGACCGCCTGGTTGAACTGGCCGAGCTGCTCTCCATCCCCGTCATCCCCACCCTGATGGGCTGGGGCTC
>JBKKBD010000150.1:0-5835 GCA_046714315.1 Specibacter sp. | reverse complement strand
AGTGTCTGCACGAGGCCGTTTGGGAATTCCATTTGCGGCCGGCGCTCCCCCAGCCCCGTGCGATCTAGCCGAACTCGGCACGACCGCCGGTGGCGACCACGAATCCTGCGCATCGAGCAGCCTATTCTCCACCGGGATGATCGCCCCCAACGCCAATCGAACCACGTCACCGGGACCTCAATCCACCACGTCGATTTGGCATTCGGTGCCGTCTCGAAGGACCACAACCGTGTGCGTAACGCATGAATGAAGAGCCTCGGCGGCCCGTTCAGCTCGAAATTCACTTTTGAACTCCACTACCAACACCCACCAACAACATGACAGCAATGACGCCCGAATTCTTGGCATCCCCCAAGAACAAGGACAGCCCAGCCGTGACAATCAACAGGATCAAGATGGGACTGCGAAGCCGACGGGTCGCCGCGTCACTGCCAAGACCGCGCTCGGTTGACCCAAGCTCGAGCAGAATCTATTCAACGCTGAAGTGAACTGCTGCTGTAATGGAGCGTTGCGATAGCGTCGACGCCTCAGCTGTTGCTGGCGGGATCATCGCCGTCCTCATGGATTGCACCCACCGACACCGGCACCTTCCATGCATCCCTCTCGCCATGAACCACCAGCACCGGGCAGCCTGCGTGTTCGGCGCAGGCGGAACTGACTGAGCCCAGCAGCATCCCGGCGAACCCACCATGTCCACGGGAGCCAACAATCAGCATCTGCGCGGACTTGCTGTCCTCCATCAATACTTTGGCGGGCGTTCCGCGAATACACACCCCGGTAAATCCCTCGGGCGGGTTTCCTCCGAATGCCTCTTGGACGGCGTCCTTGAGGATCTGGCGTGCGTTCGCATCCGGGTCCCAATCAGGTATTACGTACGAGCCAAAAACAGTCTCCACGTGCCAAGCGGTGACGGCTGTGATGGTTGCATCCAGTGCGTGTGCCAGCTTATGTGCCCACTTAAGCGCCATCACGGACTCGGGTGAGCCGTCCACACCGACCACGATCCGCGAACCCTTTTGGATAGTCTCTTCGTCCATGGCTTGATCCATCTTTCTCACGCTTTCGCTTTTCCCAATGTCTTTCCAGTTCAATGATCGACGTCGGCAACGGTTGCTGCACAGGGTCAAAGGTCCCTAACCAACGGGTCAGGATAGTGCCACTCTTGAGTTGGCGGACGTGTTCTTCCTGCGTCCGCGGTCCCGCTCTTTGGGCCTGATCCACCGCATAAGGACACGGAGACAACCTTTGAACAGCCAGCTCGCCCAAAGCAGCCATGAAGCGCAAAGCGATGCCGACCCCACACGCGTCTCAGAGGAGTTTGCGCTCCTTAACCGGTACTGGGATGCTGCCAACTATTTGACGGTGGCGCAGATCTACCTTCAAGAGAACGCTCTCATAACTTCACCTCTTATGGCAGAACACATCAAGCCGCGGCTGCTTGGCCATTGGGGAACCAGCCCAGGACTGTCCTTGATCTACGTCCATTTGAACCGCCTCATTCGCAATACCGGGGCGAAAGTCCTGTTCGTAGCCGGACCCGGACATGGTGGGCCGGCAGTGATTGCAAATCTCTATTTGGAGGGGAGCTACTCTGAAATCTATCCCCGCGTCAGTCAGGACCCTACGGGGCTGCGTCGGTTGATCCGGCAGTTTTCAACCCCTGGGGGCATACCGAGTCATGTGGGTCCCCCCACGCCCGGTTCCATCCATGAGGGCGGGGAACTGGGCTATTCCTTGGCGCATGCCACCGGAGCAGTCATGGACAACCCGGAGCTGATCGTGGCCTGCGTTATTGGCGACGGGGAAGCAGAAACCGGTCCATTGGAGGGCGCATGGAAAGCTCCAGCTTTCCTCAACCCACGCCGGGACGGGACCGTATTGCCCATACTTCACCTCAACGGCTACAAGATCTCCGGCCCCACAGTGCTTGGACGCCAATCCGACGAACAGGTCATGGCGCTGCTGCGCGCACACGGCTGGGACCCCGTCGTGGTCTCCGGCACTGATCCTGCCCTGGTCCACCCCATGCTTGCCCAAGCGTTGGACAGCGCGCACGCACGGATTCTGAAGATTCAGGAGCAGGCGCGCCAGCACGGCGCTAGCACCCCTGTAGTCTGGCCAGCCATCATCCTGCGCACCCCGAAAGGGTGGACGGGGCCCGACTTTGTTGACGGCGTTGCCGTGGAAGGCACTTTCCGCTCCCATCAAGTTCCGTTGGCAGGAGTTCGCGAAGACCCGGCCCACCTGGCCCAGCTGGAAGCGTGGCTGCGCAGCTACAAACCTGAGACACTCTTTGACGCCGAGGGCCGGCTGGCGCCCGAGCTGGCGGCGCTGGCCCCTGACGGGGAGCTGCGCATGGGTGCCAACCCGTGGGCAAATGGCGGCCCGGACGTGGCTCCTCTACCAATGCATCCCTTGGAAAATTACGCGTTGGATGTGGGTACGCCGGGGTCCGTGAAGCACGAGACCACAAAACCCTTGGGCGAGATGCTCCGCGACATCTACACGGACACGGCACAGGACCCCCGTTTCAGGCTGTTTAGTCCGGACGAGACCAACAGCAACCGCCTGGGCGCCGTCTTTGAAGTCACCGAAAGATGCCTGATGGAGCCTATTCGGGACGGCGATGACCATCTGTCCCCGAATGGCCGGGTCATGGAGGTTCTCTCTGAACATCTGTGCCAGGGCTGGCTTGAGGGATACCTTCTTACAGGGCGGTACGGCCTGTTCGCCACCTATGAAGCCTTCGCCATGGTGAGCGCCTCCATGACCATCCAACACTCGAAGTGGCTCCAGCATGCCCGCGAGCTGCCATGGCGGCAACCCGTGCCAAGCCTGAACATCCTACTCACCTCCACGTGTTGGCGTAATGACCACAACGGTTTCAGCCACCAGGGGCCGGGCCTCATCGACACTGTCCTGTCTCTCTCTGGTTCCGTCATCCGCGTCTACCTTCCGCCAGATTCCAACACCTTGCTGGCGGTGGCCGAACATGTCCTGCTCAGCAAGGACTACGTCAACCTGGTGGTGGTGGATAAGCAGGCCCACCCCCAATATTTGAATCTGGATGACGCACGCAAGCATGCCGCCGCGGGTGCTTCCATCTGGCACTGGGCCGGGAACGAGGATCCGGATTCAGTGTCCGTTCCAGATATTGTCATGGCCTGCGCCGGCGACGTCCCGACAGAAGAGACCTTGGCAGCAGCCTGGTTGCTCCAACATCATGTTCCCGGGCTGAGGGTGCGCGTGGTCAATGTGATGGACGCCTTGGTGCTGCCGCCCCCGAACGTGCACCCGCACGGCCTTCCCGCCGTCGACTTTGAAAAACTGTTCACCACAAACGGTGAAGTAATAGTCGCATGGCACGGATACGCTCGCGCGTTCCATCAGCTCCTGCATGGCCGCGTGAATCCGGGCCGGTTCCATGTTCGGGGGTACAGCGAACAAGGGACAACCACGACTCCGTTTGACATGGTGGTGCTCAACAAGATGAGCCGCTACCACCTTGCGTTGGAGGCCTTGCATCGGGTAAGTGGGCACTTTGTCGGCACCCAGGAATTGGCCGAGCATTGCCGAGAGATGCTTTCCAACCACGAAAAGTACATTCTCGAGCATCTGGAGGATATCCCGGAAATCCGCGAATGGGTCTGGACACCCCCAACTGAGAGCCGAGACGCATCATGAGCATTGAACAAGAACCTGCCACTATCATCGTCGGGGTCGACGGTTCCGACTCATCAGTCGAGGCCCTGCGCGAAGGCGAAAAACTGGCCGTTGCACTGGGCGCACGAGTGAAGGCCGTGGCATGTTGGAATTTCCCGACCGTTTACCAAGTCCGCTTTTCCTTGGGAAGTATTGACTTCAAGGGCGCCGCACAAGATGGCTTGGATAATGCCATTGAGCGCGCATTTGGCTTGGACTGGCCGGAGAGCTTCACAGCAGACCTTGTCCAGGGCTCAGCCCGCCCAACCTTGATTGAAGCCAGCCGCGACGCAACGCTTCTGGTCCTGGGACGACGCGGGATTGGCGGATTCAAAGGGCTGCTGCTCGGGTCCGTCAGTGCCGCCTGCATAGCGCACGCCCATTGCCCGGTGGTCATTGTGCACGCAACTGCTGCATGAGAAGATGCATCAGTCCCGCTAACTTGAGCACATGAGCAACTTGTTTGGTTCACATGAGAATGAACCGCACACATCCAACATTGCCGGGCGCCTGAACTGGCTTAGGGCCGGGGTGCTCGGCGCCAACGACGGTATTGTCTCCGTCGCTGCAACCGTGGTGGGCGTGGCCGGTGTGACCAACTCACCCACTCCGATCCTTGTGGCAGGAGTTGCGGCGGTGGTTGGAGGGGCAATTTCCATGGCCTTGGGTGAATATGTTTCCGTAAGTAGCCAACGCGACAGCCAACGCGCACTCATCGAGAAAGAACGACTCGAACTGCTCGAAGACCCGACGGGAGAGTTGGCCGAACTTACAGGCCTCTACCGGGCCAAGGGACTCAGCCCGGCCACGGCGGATCAAGTGGCCCTTGAGCTGACGGCGCACGATGCACTATCGGCACACCTGTCCGCAGAATTGAACATCAGCCAGCATGAGGAAGCCAACCCTTGGCAGGCCGCATATGCTTCCGCGGCCGCTTTTGCCGTGGGCGCAATCCTTCCACTGCTCGCCATTTTGCTGCCGCCGGCCGAATGGCGGATCCCCGTCACGTTCATCGCTGTCCTAGTGGCCCTCGCCCTCACGGGAACTTTGAGCGCAGCCATCGGTGGCAGCTCCAAGAGAACCTCGGCAACGCGACTCGTCATTGGCGGCGCCCTGGCACTAGCGGCAACATACGGCATCGGCAGCGCCCTCGGGGCCAGCGGCGTCATTTAGCCACGCTTGGCCTGATGTGACATCAGGCCAAGCGTCTTTGGCCAAGGGGTATCCCCAGTCGTCGCAGCCTAGAACGGGGGGCAACAGCTGCGTGGCCAGCCCGCGCCCGTCGCACTGGGTCCAGTCAATACGCAGCATTTCCCTCATGCGCTTCTTTTGGTGCTTCTGGTGCAGTGCCCCAAAGGTGCGCCTTGACCTCGTCGGAATATATCTCCGGGGCACTGGAAACTAGACGGACGGTGCCATCTGGAGGTTGGCAAGCATATCCACCAGCGACCCCACGATGGGCCGCACGTGTTCTGCGGAGCCTTTGAAATTGGGTCTTTGGGCCCTAGTTTCGACAGAGAGCATCTCCATAGAATCGCTTACATGAGAGAACATACAGTGGCACCCAAAGCAAACATCCTGACGGACGAGCAATGCTGGAAGCTCCTAGGCGAGACGTCGATCGGCCGCCTCGCCGTGAACGTGAACGGTCGCCCCGACGTGTTCCCGGTCAACTACAAAATCGACGGGGAATCACTGATCTTCCGGACAGGTGATGGCACCAAGCTGGACGCGATCGTTGAAGACGCGAATGTCGCCTTGGAATCAGATGCTGTTAGCGCCGAATTTGGCATAGCTTGGAGCGTGGTCGTCAAGGGGCGCGCTGAACAGGCCTCACCAGAAAGCCCCGCATTGAACTCCACCGTTCGCGGCTTGTTTCCTTGGCAAGGAGTAGGAAAAAATCACCTGATCCGTATTGTTCCGGATACAGTGACGGGCCGGCGCTTCACCTTGGACGCCTCCATGACATGGGATGTTCCGCTGGCCACCGCAATCCGTGCCGGATTGGAGTAGCGGCCGTACCTGCCCGGGGTGACGTCCCGGCGTCGTTCAGGAGGCTGCCCGCGCAACCCATCTTCGCACCGATAGCGGCGCCCTCGGAAGTGTGGATGCCCGGGTGGCTCCGAACAGTCC
>JBKKBD010000149.1:0-7125 GCA_046714315.1 Specibacter sp. | reverse complement strand
TGGCCGGCTTGGCATGGGCTATGCGAACCCTTCCCGTTGGTACCTCTTACGCGGTTTGGGTGGGCATTGGCGCCACCTTGACGGTGGCATATGCCATGGCAACCGGCTCCGAAGCGATCTCAGTCATTAAGGTTCTGCTCTTGCTTGGCCTGATCGGCTGCATTGTTGGGCTGAAATTAGCCCACTGACGGAGCCTTGGGCCAACCTTTGGTACTTGGGTTGATGCACGAAAAAGCCCCTCTGATCAGCGTTTCTGCTGCTCAGAGGGGCTTTCTAGTGAGTGGGCGATACTGGGTTCGAACCAGTGACCTCTCCGGTGTGAACGGAACGCGCTACCACTGCGCCAATCGCCCAAAAAACCAATATAACCGGCAGTGCCGATCATGGGCGTTCTTTGGTGCGTTCAAAAGAATAGCTCAAAGGTTCGCGTGCACATAATCGGCTTTTTCGAATCTGAGCCGCCCTGGAGTCGGTGGGCCGTTACGGCGGCGGGGGAGTGGCCGGCGTCGGGCATGTGATGGCATGAATGATCCGCATGTGACGAGGGCCTCAAAAGCCAATATGGCCAAAAACCCCAAAAGTGACCCTGAAATGACATCCGTGTAATTCGAACGCCACTGCCATAAACCGCGTCATATCAACGATCCAGGCGCCATTGGCGCGGGGTCAGGCACGCTAGGGCACCCACGATTTGGTGTTTGGGAATGTGCTCGGGTAATGTTTTCACCGCAGCAACACGGACTGCCGAAGCGGAAACGCTGAAGCAATGAAATGAAGCTCAAGTGGTCGTAGCTCAGCTGGTAGAGCACCACCTTGCCAAGGTGGATGTCGCGAGTTCGAATCTCGTCGACCACTCGCATGACACCGTTCAGTTTTCACGGTGGGGTGGCCGAGAGGCGAGGCAACGGACTGCAAATCCGTGCACACGGGTTCGAATCCCGTTCCCACCTCCATTTGGCTGAACCAAGGTATGTTGCTGTATAGTTCAGCAGGATGCATTGGGCGATTGGCGCAGCGGTAGCGCGCTTCCCTGACACGGAAGAGGTCACTGGTTCGATCCCAGTATCGCCCACGAATGAACTTCACAGTTCATTTGAAACAGCAACACATGTGGTCGTAGCTCAGCTGGTAGAGCACCACCTTGCCAAGGTGGATGTCGCGAGTTCGAATCTCGTCGACCACTCGGAGAAAGCATGAGATGCCGGAATCCTTAGGGTTCCGGCATTTTCATGCGATTCTTTTCAAAAAGTAAATATGGGCGATTGGCGCAGCGGTAGCGCGCTTCCCTGACACGGAAGAGGTCACTGGTTCGATCCCAGTATCGCCCACGAATGAACTACCAGGTTCATTTGCAATAGCAACACATGTGGTCGTAGCTCAGCTGGTAGAGCACCACCTTGCCAAGGTGGATGTCGCGAGTTCGAATCTCGTCGACCACTCCAAATAAGCAAAATGCCGGAGCCCTCACGGGTTCCGGCATTTTTGTTACCTGGTCAACGCGGCCGCTTTCTCTTGCGCAGCGGGCCAAACTTATCCACAGTGATCAGGCGCCGCTGCTGCACACTGTCACACGGGAGTGGAATAGTAGAGGCATGACAGCACCAGCATTGGCACACAGTACCGAATTGGGGCGCATGTACGCCCGCTCCCTGCAGGAACCGCCCAAGGTCCCTTCCATTACTACTGTGATCGGCCAGCAGTCCGCCTCGCTGGATGGTTGGATCGGTTACATGGCGGCCACCGCCGTTGCCAAGCATCCTGATCTTGGATCCGCAGTAGGCAACCCCGGACAATTGCGCACCGTGGTGCGTGACAGCTCAAATGCGGCCGAACAATTCCGTGACGCTGCCGCCGCACGTGGCGACCGGGTCCACAATTATTGCGAACAGGTGGCCCTGCGCGCCTTGGATCGCCCGCATCAGCTGGCCGAAGCCCTCGAGGCCCTCGCCGAAAACGGCGAGGAAAACTTTGCGCTGCGGTTTGATACGTGGTGGGACGAATATCAGGTCAAGCCCCTGGCACCGGAGGTTACGGTGTGGAATGAGACGTTGGGATACGCCGGAACCCTGGATCTGGTGGGAACCATCGGCGGAAAACTCTGCATTATTGACTACAAGACCAAGGGCACAGATCGCAATGGCCAGGTCAAGAGCCTTGACGCCAAGGTCGTCATGCAGCTGGTGGCCGGCATGAAAGCGGAGGAGTCCATCGTGGATGAAGCCGCCGGGACGTGGGAGCCGTGGAAATATAGTCAAGACCCGATCCTGCTCGGTGTGGCCATCGGTGAAACAGAGGTGCGAACCCTACGCGCCAACCCTGAGGTCCTCAAGGCACATTGGTTTAAGTTCGCCTCGTTGCGACGCGTGTGGCAAACGTCATTGGATGCGGCCTCTGCTGGAACACCTTTACTCGATATTGCGCCGCCGGGGCGGTAGCGGACAACTAGACTGTATGGGCTAGCAGTTTTGCGATCCTTTTCCGGCTTGCATCAATACCAAAGTGAGGTGCCCACCCATGGCTATCCTGAGCATTCGCATCATCGGCGACCCTGTCCTGAGAACCGTCGCCGAAGAAGTAACAACCTTCGGGCCCGAACTGGCCAAGCTGATCGATGACATGCACCAGACCATGGTGGACGTCCGTGGGGCTGGATTGGCTGCCCCGCAGATTGGTGTGAACAAGCGCATCTTCACGTATTCCGTTGACGGCTATGAGGGCCATGTCATCAATCCGATCCTCGTGGCAAGTGATGACATTGCCCCGGGTGAGCCGGAAGGTTGCCTCTCCGTGCCCGGCCTTGGATACACAGTTGATCGCCACCGCTGGGTGCGGATCACCGGGGTGGACAAGAACGGACACCTCATCGACATGGAAGCGACCGGCATGCTGGCCAAGTGCTTCCAGCACGAAACCGATCACCTGGATGGAAAATTGTACGTAGACCGCCTCGAAGGCGATGACCGCAAGGAAGCCCTTCGCGCCATTCGCATGGCCAACTATGATTCGGTCACGGCCGACACCGTGGCCAAGCGTGCCCGTACGGTTGGCTCCGCCTTTGGTGCAGGCGCCGCCCAATGAGAGTTCTGTTTGCCGGAACACCCGCAGTAGCCTTACCGTCCCTAGAGGCCCTCCGCGCTGCCGGGCACGAGATCGTCGCCGTCCTGACCCGACCGGACGCGCCGTTGGGTCGCAAACGGATCATGACGCCGTCGCCCGTTGCCGCCCGTGCAGCAGAACTTGGCTTGCCGATCATCAAAGCTGACAAGATCGACGCCGAGGCTTCCGCGGCCATCGCAGCGGCCGCCCCCGAGGTTGCCGGAATCGTGGCCTATGGGGCCTTGATCCCACCGAACGCCTTGACCATCCCGGAGCACGGATGGATCAACCTGCACTTCTCCCTGCTACCCGCGTGGCGTGGCGCGGCGCCCGTGCAACATTCGGTGATCAACGGAGACGAAGTCACAGGCGCCTCCACCTTCCTGCTGGAAAAGGGGCTGGACACAGGACCGGTCTACGGCACCATGACAGAAGCCATCCGGCCCACCGACACCAGCGCTGAACTGCTTGAGCGGCTCTCCCACAGTGGCGCCATACTCCTGGCCCAGACCATCGACGGCATAGCGGCTGGCAGCCTGGCTGGAGTCGCCCAACAGGGCGAGATTTCCCTGGCACCGAAACTGACCCTGGAACACGGCCACGTTCAATGGACCGAACCGGCACTGGCCATCAACCGTAGAATCCGGGGTGTGACAACGGAGCCCGGCGCGTGGACCATGCTCGGTGGCCAGCGCTTCAAGCTGGGACCCGTGCGCATGCGCACCGATGTCACCGAGCTGGCTCCCGCGCACCTGCAGATAGAGCCAAAATCTGTGCTGGTTGGCACGGGATCCCATGCCGTGGAACTTATTGACGTGCAACCTGCGGGCAAAAAACTTATGAAAGCAACTGACTGGGCACGAGGCCTAGCCAACAAGGAAGATGTGGTGTTTGAATGACCAGCGAGCAAGGCGGACGTTCGGGCAACCGCAACAACCAGCAGGGAACAGGCTCAGGCCAAGGCGGTGTCCGGCGTCGTGATGATGCAGGGCGCGAACGCAACCGCAGCACCTCCCGCAGCCACACTGAAACCGCTCCCGGCCAGCGCACGCGTGTTGCAGACCCCGCGCGTCTCGTTGCCTTCGAGGTGTTGCGCGCAGTCTCGGCCGACGACGCCTACGCCAACTTGGTGCTGCCCACGCGGATCCGCCGCCACGGCCTGGACCGCCGCGACGCCGGATTCGCCACTGAGCTGACCTACGGTGCATTGCGCGCCCAAGGCACCTATGACGCCATCCTCGCCAAGTGCGTTGACCGCCCGCTCAGCGAGCTGGACCCGGCCATCCTGGACGCGCTGCGCATAGGAGCCCACCAGCTGATGGCCATGCGCGTGCCAACCCACGCCGCGCTTGACCAGACCGTGGGACTTGCCCGCGCCGTCATCGGTGCCGGGCCGTCCGGTCTCGTCAACGCGGTGCTGCGCAAGGTTGCCGCGAAGGAACTTCCGGAATGGCTCACTGAGCTCACCGAAGGACTCACCGACGACGTCAAGATTGCCTCGATTGAGCACTCCCACCCGGAGTGGATCGTCCGGGCCATGCGCCAAGCCCTCGTGGCCCACGGCCGTGACGTTTCGGAAATCACCGCATTGCTGGAAGCCGACAACGCTGCCCCTGTGGTGAACCTCGTGGCATTGCCCGGCCTGGGCGACCTGTCAGAGGCGTTCGACGCCGGTTTCACCGCTGGTGAGCTGGTTGCCGATTCGGCCTTGTCCTCGGGTGGTGACCTTAGCCGCCTCGACAGTGTCCGTGACGGTTCCGTCCGCGTCCAGGACGCAGGTTCGCAGATAGTGGCCAGGGCCTTGGCCGCCGTCGAGATCACCTCTGAACTGGCCGACGGCGAGGAGCGCTGGCTCGACATGTGCGCCGGACCGGGCGGCAAGGCGGCCCTGTTGGCAGCCCTCGCAGCCGAAAAGGGCGCATGGATTCTGGCCAATGAGCCCTCCGCCCACCGCGCCAAGTTGGTCTCCCAGGCACTGGTTGCCGTCCCCCAGGACACCTGGACAGTGCGTACCGGTGATGGCCGGGACATCGGCACGGAGCACCCGGCCTCGTTTGACCGAATCCTTGTCGATGCACCCTGCACGGGTCTCGGTGCGCTGCGGCGCCGTCCGGAGTCCCGCTGGCGCCGCAAGCTCTCAGATGTTTCGGAGCTGGGCCCGTTGCAGCGCGAACTGCTCACCTCCGCCCTGGACGCAGTGAAGCCCGGAGGCGTGGTGGCTTACGTGACATGTTCGCCGCATGTGGCAGAGACGGTTGCCGTGGTTGAAGACGCCATGCGCAAGCGCACCGACCTTGAATTGCTCGACGCCGGAGCCGCCCTTGACGCCGTCAGCCTCAGTGGAAATCTAGGTGCCGGTAACTCGGAGTCACCCATTGCCGCACACCAGATGATGGCGCAGTTGTGGCCGCACCTGCACAGCAGCGACGCCATGTTCCTGGCGCTCATTCGCAAAAACTGATTCGTAAGAACTGAACCACAACTACTGACATGACCCGCCAGGCTGGGCGCACCCGTTTCGGGTACGCCCAGCCTGTCCCGCAAACCGAGAGGTTCCTTCATGAGCAACGTAACGCCCACGTGCTGCATCAACCCCAGTATCTTGTCCGCTGACTTCGTCAATCTTGAGGCCGAGTTGGCCAGGATTGCCAACGCCGATGCCGTTCACGTTGATGTCATGGACAACCACTTTGTGCCGAACCTTACGATCGGCCTGCCCGTGGTTGAACGTATCCAGCAGATCAGCCCGGTGCCCCTTGACGCCCACTTGATGATTTCCGACGTCGACCGCTGGGCACCCCTGTATGCCGACGCCGGACTGGCCTCGGTCACCTTCCATGTGGAAGCATCGGATGCCCCTATCAAGCTGGCCCGGGAATTGCGTGCCAGGGGTTCCAAGGCCGGCATGGCTCTGCGTCCAGCTACACCCGTTGAGCCGTACCTGGACATGCTGGGCGAACTGGACATGCTCCTGATCATGACGGTTGAACCCGGTTTTGGTGGACAGGCTTTCCTCGATGTCACGCTGCCTAAGATCCGCCGGGCCCGCGCCGCCATTGAAGGTAGCGGCGTCAACGTTGCCATTCAGGTGGACGGCGGCATTACCGAAGAAACGATCACCCGCGCCGCTGAGGCCGGGGCGAACATCTTCGTGGCCGGCTCGGCTGTTTACGGCAGGCCGTCCCCGGCCGAGGCCATCGATTCCCTGCGTGCCAAGGGCCAGCTAGCCTTCGGCTAACCCTCCACTTTTCATCTGTGTCGCAGTTATTGGACTGGATAGCGCTTTCCTGACCAAAATCGGTGCAACAACTGCGACACAGATTTTAATAGGGGAATGAAAATGGCGCGCCGCACCTTACACATAAAGTAAGCATTGAGTACGGCGCCCTCAAGGTGTCGTATTATTGAAATGCCCGCATTTGCGGGCAACGAACTAGAAGTATCACGTGCTCCGGGGTCGGTGTAATTCCGAACCGGCGGTTATAGTCCGCGACCCGTCCGCAGCCAGCGGCCGGTTGACCAGGTGAGATTCCTGGACCGACGGTTAAAGTCCGGATGGGAGGCAGTGCGCGGCGGGCCAGTCACCGGTACGCCGCCGTCGGCGGTTCGTCGGCGCATCCCTGCGGATGCGTCCCAGCGGACCGTTCTTCCGGCCTCGGCGTCCCCGCGTGTGCTGTACCGCTTCATCTGTCGTATCCCGACAGGCCCCGGAGTCCGTGCCCGACGTGGCAGGAGGTCCCGGTGGCGACACACGCCACGCACGCAGCACCCGACGCGGACAGCCGCGCCATGGGCCGAGCCGTCGAGCTCGCCGCCCGCGGACTCGGCTCCACCAGCCCCAACCCCGTCGTCGGCTGCGTCATCACCGACGCCGCGGGCACGATCGTCGGCGCCGGCGACCCCTACGCCCAAACGGTCCAGGTGCTGCGCAACATCGAAGCCGCACTCGCTCGCGCGGGCTCACGCCTCACCGACGTCGTGCGGACCCGCATCTTCGTCGTCGACATCGCGCACTGGGAGGCCGTCGGC
>JBKKBD010000148.1:0-14509 GCA_046714315.1 Specibacter sp. | reverse complement strand
AACCAATTCAATATAAATAAATTGGTATCAATAAAACTTGGCACACTATTGAGTTCTCAAACAACAACCGCTCCCAACCACACACCAAAAACAACCCGTAAACAACAGGTAAATCCTTGACGATCAGCGCCGGGGCAACTTTATAATCTTACCCGACTGAATTCCAATAAGTCAAATCAGTGATTTCGACTAAATTCAAATTTTCATTTGAACACGAAACAGAAAGCCCATTTTCTAGGCCATTGTTTTGGTCTTGTCCAGATCCGAACCGTTCGTTCAGCGGAGTACTAACAATAGCACCTGCTTGCCGTGAAGCCAAATGGCAAGCAGGTGCTGGAAGTGCGACGTCTTGCTACGAGTCAGTAGGTGCCAGATAGAGCGCGCCCAGCGGCGGGACCCGCAGCTTAAGGGACGATGTCTGCCCGTCCCAGGCAAGCTCTTCCGACTGCAAGGTCCCGGAATTCCTGACGTCAGAACCGCCGTACACGGCCAGGTCAGTATTGAGCACCTCTTCCCACTCCCCTGCTACAGGCAGGCCGACCCGGTAGCCCTCGTACGCCAAGCCGGCAAAGTTGATGACGCACACCAAAGGTTTGCCCGCCTTGTCCCAGCGTATGAAGGAAACCACATTGTTCTCTGTATCCCCGCCATTGAGCCAGGTAAAGCCGTCCGGAACATTGTCCAGTTCATAGAGAGCCGGAATGGAGGAATAGTTGTGGTTCAAATCCTTCACCAGCGTCTGGATCGCCTGATGGGCGGGGTTCTCTGCCAGCCACCAGTCGAGACCGTGCTCTTCACTCCATTCGGATTCCTGGCCGAACTCGGTTCCCATGAAAATTAGCTGCTTGCCCGGGTGAGCCCATTGGAAGGCAAGGTAAGCCCTCAGGTTGGCCAACTGCTGCCACCTGTCCCCTGGCATTTTGCGCAGCAAGGAACCCTTCCCATGGACCACTTCGTCATGGCTAATGGGCAAGAGGAAGTTTTCCGTGAAGGCATAGACGAGCGAGAACGTGATCTGGTTGTGGTGCCATCCCCTATTAACAGGGTCTTCGGACATGTACGTCAGCGAGTCATGCATCCAGCCCATGTTCCACTTGATGCCGAAACCCAGTCCGCCTTCGCTGGTTGGTGCAGTGACGCCGGGGAATGCCGTGGATTCTTCGGCGATGGTGACGATGCCGGGATTGCGCCGGTATGCCGTTGCATTCATCTCCTGCAGGAAGCTGATCGCTTCAAGATTCTCCCGACCTCCAAACCGGTTGGGGCTCCACGCTCCATCGTCACGCGAGTAGTCCAGGTACAACATGGACGCCACGGCATCAACACGGAGCCCGTCAATGTGAAATTCCTCGAACCAGTAGAGGGCGTTGGCCACCAAGAAGTTCTTCACTTCATTGCGACCAAAGTCAAAGATCAGGGTTCCCCAGTCGGGGTGCTCCCCCAACTGAGGATTCGCGTGCTCATATTGCGCCCCGCCATTGAAGTTGGCCAGGGCCCATTCGTCCTTGGGGAAATGAGCAGGCACCCAGTCCATGATGACGCCAATCCCGGCTTGGTGCAGGGAGTCAACAAGGAAACGGAACTGATCCGGGTGGCCAAAGCGGGACGTCGGTGCGTAATACGAAGTGACCTGATAGCCCCACGAGCCACCAAACGGGTGTTCCGAGACCGGCATGAGTTCCACGTGGGTGAATCCCAATTCCTGAACGTAATCAACAAGTTCCGTGGCGAGCTCCGTGTAGCCCAATCCGGGACGCCACGAACCAAGGTGCACTTCATAAACGCTCATGGGCGAATTGTGGGGATCACTCGCGGCACGCTTCTCCATCCAGTCACCGTCCTGGAATGAATAGGCGGACTCGACCACGCGCGAAGCCGTCAACGGCGGCACCTCCGTGCCGTAGGCCATGGGGTCGGCCTTCTGCAGCCAGGCTCCACTTTCTGTGAGAACCTCAAATTTATAGCGGTCCCCTGCTGCGACATCCGGGATGAACAGCTCCCAAAGGCCGCTATTACCAAGGCTGCGCATGGCGTTCGAACGGCCGTCCCAGCCGTTGAACTCGCCAATGACCCGAACTGCCTGAACTGCGGGCACCCACACGGCGAAGCTGACGCCAGAAACTTCTCCGAGTACAGAGTGATAGCGCTGTACGTGGGCACCCAAGACGGTCCACAATGTTTCATGCCGGCCCTCGGCAATTAGATGCATATCCAATTCACCGACCGTCGGCAGATACCTGTAGGGATCATCCGTGCGGTGGACGCCGTCCGCATAGGTGACATCCAGTCGGTAATCTGGAACATGCCCGGGCTCTTGGGCCGGCAATACCGCAACCCAAATGCCACCATGCTCGTGGGTCATGGGGATGACGCCGTTACCGGTGACCAGCTGCACTGCCTCGGCCAAATGCCGCAGCGCACGCACTGTCACGTAACCGTCACTATCCAGATGTGCCCCGAGCACGGAGTGCGGGGCGTAATACGTGCCCTCGGAAACTCGTGCCAACACACCCGCGTTGACTGCCAGAGGGGCCATTTTATTTAGTCCCATGTCCACATCACTTTCCATTGATTCAAACAAATCCCGCACAGCATTTACCGGCACCCACGTCCAAGTGGGCCGGTTTTGCAATTCATAAACAACCTCATAGAGCGCCTTATCCAGCCACAATGCCACGAAAAGCGGACTATTACGTGAGATCGTCTCACCGGAGCCACTTTCATAGCCGCTAATTAGAGCGTCGGCGCTTTTCTTGGCCCATTCGGCGCCCTGATTTCGTGTCACAGCTCCGGTGCCAGCGGCTTGGGCACCGGCGTAATCAAAGGACCGCAGCATTCCCGCCAGGTCGCGGATCGCAACATCGGGCCGCGATCGCTCATTCAGCGGCCGCAGCGGTTCGCCCTCAAAGTCCAGAAAGAACCACTCCGGCGACCCTGCCGATCCCCGGCGTACAAGCTGCCCCAGATGCAGATCACCGTGGATGCGCTGGACTTGTGGGACCGAATCTATTTGGCGCAAGCGTGTCAATATGTTGTGGAACTCTGTGTCGTAAGGCCCGACGGCGGGGCGCGCGATTTCCCATGCCCACTCCAGCCGGGCGGCAATGGCTTCAACGAATGCCGCAGCATCGGATTTCTCCGCCCGATGCGAACCCAAACCCACTCGCAAGCCAGCATGGACTCGAGCTAGAGCCACTCCGACCGAATAAGCATTGGCGCTGAAATCCACCTCGGCACTGGCGGCTTTGAGGGCCAGTACCCACCCGTCTTGCGCTCCTTCGATGAAATCGTGAACCACACAGAGAATGGTGCCCGAACCCTGATACTGCACCACAGCTTGGAGGGCTGGAACATTTGTAACGTCAGCCTCCCCTGTCACTGAGACCAGCGCACGCCCAATTTCAACCTCTGGATGCACTCCATCGTGGAGGACGCGGAAGAACTTGGCAATTAACGGGCGTCCATTTTGCCGGAAAATGACCGAGGTATTGGACTGCTCCCCGTCCAGGGCGCGAATGTCTGACACGGCCGAACTTGCCGGACCGCCCAGGCCCGAATTCCGCCAAACCTCAACGCTCCCGCCGCTACCAAAGGAACCGTATCCCGGGACCCCCGCCACCGCGGAAAGCCAAGCCTGCAGGAAGACGGGATCGGCCAATCCATCGTGTACGCGCCCACCGGGCCATCCGTCGCGTGACGCTATGGCACCAAGGACACCGCCCCGCATCGCAACGGTGGCAGCGGAAGTCGGCGAAACAGCCCCACTTAACACAGCTGCGCCATCTCTGTGAAAACTCAGTGGCAGCTGCAGCGTAAGGGTCTGTCCGGCGTCGTGCGTGGACATACGGCCGGGAGCTGCCGGGAGCTCCACGGTAACAAGCAGCACAAGCAGTGTTACGTCTGGGTCGGGGGAAGGCAACTCAAGCCGTTCGGCGATGGTCAGCCGCGCACCGTGACCGGCACTGCCTTTGCGGGGGTACCAGCGCTGATGGGGAAGCCAATCGCCTAGCAGGTCCAGAAGAGTTAGGGCCATCAGAGTCCGCGGACCGATCCATCAATCACCGGCAGCGCTTGCGTCTGCATGGAGAGGACGTTGGAAGCTTGTGAACGAACCCGCAGCCAGAAGAAGTCGTATGATCCCAGAGTTAAGGTGAGGTGGCCATCTCCGTCGATGCCGGGGAAGATGTCCCCGCCAAAGATATCGCGTAGTCCACGGCCGGCAAGCGCTGGCAACTCAAGTGTTGCTGCGGCCGGGTGCTGGGAAAGGTTGAACACACAAAGAATGGATTCGGGCTCCTCACCTTCCTGGTTGCCCACAGGCAAGACCCGCAGGAAGGCCAGCACCGAGTCATTGGAAGTGGGCACGTTCTCGTACCGACCCAATCCAAAGGCAGGGTGGGCCTTGCGAATACGCAGGATCTGCTTGTTCCAGTGCAGCAGTGAACTGGTGTGAGCCGTCTGCGCCTCAACGTTCACATGGTTGTAGTGATACACCAGAGACTGCACTACGGGGAGAAAGAGCTTGCCGGGATCCACATGGGAGAAGCCCGCATTGCGGTCAGGATTCCATTGCATGGGAGTGCGGGAGGCATCGCGATCCTCCAACCAGATGTTATCGCCCATGCCAATCTCGTCCCCGTAATACAGGAAGGGGCTACCCGGTAGAGCTAGCAGCAGTGCGTTGATGAGTTCCATTTCCGCGCGGGAGTTATCCAGCAAAGGTGCCAGCCGGCGTCGGATACCAATATTGGCGCGCATGCGGGAGTCCGGGGCGTACCACCCGAGCATGGCCTCGCGCTCATTGGGCGTCACCATCTCCAGGGTCAACTCGTCATGGTTGCGCAGGAACGTTCCCCATTGGGCGCCATGCGGAATCTCCGGCGTATTGGCCATGGTCTCGATAATGGGTGCGGCCTTTTGATCCCGCAGGGCGTAATAGAGCCGGGGCATGATGGGAAAATGGAACGCCATGTGGCATTCGGGCTTTTCCGGTGTGCCAAAGTAGTCCACTACCTCGTGCGGCATCTGGTTGGCCTCGGCGATGATGATCCGCCCGGGGAATTCGGCGTCGACCATGGCCCGCAGGTCCTGCAGGAAGCGATGGGTGGCCGGGAGATTCTCACAATTGGTGCCGTCCTCGGCATAAAGATAAGGGATGGCATCGGCACGGAAACCATCGATACCCTGTTCCAGCCAAAACCGAACCACCTCAAAGATGGCGTCCCGGACGGCGGGGTTCTCAAAGTTCAGGTCGGGCTGATGGCTGAAGAAGCGGTGCCAGAAGAACTGGCGCCGGATGGGGTCAAAGGACCAGTTGGAATCCTCGGAGTCGACGAAGATGACCCGGGCGTCCTCATAGAGTTCGGTAGTGTCACTCCACATGTAGAAATCACCGAACGGCCCGTCCGGCTCCTCCCTTGAGGATTTGAACCACTGATGTTGATCGGAAGTGTGGTTCATGGGCAGATCGATGATGATCCGCATGCCCCGTTCGTGGGCCTGTGTCACGAGCGACTTGAAATCTGAAATAGTGCCATAGGTTTCCATGACGGCCTTGAAATCACGGACGTCATAGCCGCCATCCAGCAGCGGTGAATCAAAGAACGGTGGCAACCACAGGCAGTCAATCCCCAGCCACTGGAGGTAATCCAGACGGGAGATCAGACCCGAAAAGTCACCCGAGCCATCACCGTTTGCGTCGGCAAAGCTCTGGACCAAAACCTCATAGAAAACAGCCTTCCGGTACCAGTGCCGGTCATGGGCCAACCCGGGCGCATTCAGGTTGAACTGCGGCGCACTATTGGCATTGGGAAAGGCCATCAGCTAGCGCCTGATGTGCAAAATGTGGGCCGGTTCCATGTGCGCATCCAGCCGGAAGTAGTTCTTCTTTCCCCAGTTCCACGTAGCCCCGGTGACAAGTTCGTCAACGATGAACGTACCGTCGGCGGAAAGCCCGTCAAGTGCCAGCGCATCAAGGTCAAGGGTCACTTCCCCTTGACGCATGCTGTGCGGGTCAACGTTGATCACCACGATGATGGTGTCTTTGCGAGCCGGGGCCTCCGCGGTGGCGGCGATGTATTTGTGCTTGCTGAACACCAGTGTGGCGTCATCGGAGCTTTCATGCAGGCTCAGATTTTGCAGGTCAAGCAGCGCCGGGTGCTCGCGCCGGATCTTGTTCAACAACGTCACGAACGGCGCCAGAGATTTTCCATGCGCTTCCGCGGCGGCAAAATCACGGTCCTTGAATTCATACTTTTCGTTGTCAATGTTCTCTTCGGACCCGGGCCGCGCCACGTGTTCGTAGAGTTCGTAGCCGGCGTACATGCCCCAGAGCGGACTGCCCATGGCGGCAAGGATGGCACGGATCTTGAATGCCGAGGGCCCGCCATATTGCAGGTACTCGGTGAGGATGTCCGGGGTGTTGACAAAGAAATTGGGGCGGAAGTAGCCAGCTGATTCCCGGCTCACATGGACCAGGTATTCCTCCAGCTCTGCTTTGGTGTTGCGCCACGTAAAGTAGCTGTACGACTGCTGGAAACCGGCCCGTCCCAGCGCCGCCATCATGGCAGGACGGGTAAACGCCTCGGCCAAGAACACAATGTCGGGACGCTCTGCGTTGATGGTTCCGATGAGCCATTCCCAGAACCAGACAGGCTTGGTGTGCGGGTTGTCCACACGGAAAATCCGCACTCCGTGATCAATCCACAAACGCACGACCCGTAGAATCTCGGCCGACAATCCCGCAGGATCGTTGTCAAAGTTCAGCGGATAAATGTCTTGGTACTTTTTCGGCGGGTTCTCCGCATACGCGATGGTGCCATCCACCCTCGTGGTGAACCATTCGGGGTGCGCCTCGGCCCAAGGGTGGTCGGGGGCGCATTGCAGGGCCAGATCCAGCGCAATTTCAAGGTTCAGCTCATTCGCGGCAGCCACAAATGCGTCAAAATCGGCGAAGGATCCCAGCTCGGGATGTATTGAATCGTGCCCTCCAGCAGCCGATCCAATGGCCCACGGCGAGCCTGGATCGCCTGGGCCCGTGGTCAGCGAATTGTTGGGACCCTTACGGTTGATGGTGCCGATGGGGTGGATGGGTGGCAGGTACAACACGTCAAAGCCCATGTCCGCGACGGCCGGAAGGCGGTTCACGGCGGTGCGGAAATTGCCGCTGGTCCACTCACCTGTTTCGGGGTGGCGGTGCGCGCCTTCCGAACGCGGGAAGAACTCGTACCAAGCGCCACGCCCGGCCGCGTCACGCTCGACCAACAGGGGGAATGATCTGCTGCGCGTCACCTGGTCCCGCAACGGGAAAAGTTCGACGGCGGCGCGGACCTCCTTGCCCGTTCCGCCGGCCAGGCGGTCATTGATGTTGAGGGACGCATCCGCAAGCGTGCTCGCCGCAAGCTTGAACACGTTGGCAGCCCCGGGCGCAGTTTCCTGGGCAGATGTGGCCGCGTTGCCCAAGAGCAGCGCACCTTCAGCCAACATGACGTCAACATCAACATCGGCGTTGATTTTTACCTGCGCGTTGTGTGCCCAGGTGGCATAGAGGTCACTCCACCCCTCCACGGCGAACGTCCAGTTACCTTCGGAAGACGGAGTCAGCACGCCTTCCCATGAATCGGTGCCCTTGGCTCCTGGCTTGAGCCTTGCGCGCTGCGCCTCGCTCTGATCCGGTGCAAAAAGGATGGCCGTGGCACCTAAAACGTCGTGCCCTTCACGGAAAACCACGGCACTCACCCGCACATCTCCACCGCGAACACCCTTGGCCGGGAACCTGCCATCCTCCAAAACTGGTTGGACGTTCGTGACGGGAATCCGTCCAAAGCGCAGCCCCTGTTGCGGGTCCGACGGCGCAGCCCCTGCGGCAGGTGCCGCGCCGGCCTTGGCAGCCGCAGACGCGGTGCTTCCCTTGCCGGAAACAGCCACGGCTGAGTACTGGGAGGTTGCTGCGGCTGGCACATTGCGCGAAGGCTTGAAAGTACTCACAAAGATGACGTTAGCGACTCCCCGCCCGGATTGCTAAGGTCCTCCGCCATATCGGCGCGTTGGTACGTCACACGCGGTCAAAATTCGCCCCTGCATAGGCTGGCCGCGTAATGAATGGGGAATTTTTCACAGGTCTTGTAATTGTCCAGAAAACTTGGGCTATGGTGACCGGCATGAAGGCAATTCGCAGATTTACAGTCCGCACCGTCGTTCCGGCCCAGATTTCCGCACTGACAAGGCTGGCCACCAACCTCCGTTGGTCCTGGCACTTGCCCACTCGTACGCTGTTTGAATCGCTGAATCCCGAGCTCTGGGAAAAATCCCGTCGCGACCCTCTGGCCATGCTCGCGTCAATGTCCCGCGAACAACTACAGGATCTGGCCACCGATCCCGATGTTGTCTCCCGCGTAGCCGCTGCCGAGGAAAGCCTGCGCAACTACCTCAACGAACCGCGCTGGTACCAGGGACTTGGCGCAGAAGCGCCGAAAGCCATCGCGTACTTCTCCCCCGAATTTGGAATTACCGAGGTGCTCCCCCAGTATTCCGGTGGGTTGGGCATCTTGGCTGGCGACCACCTCAAATCCGCATCGGACCTCGGGGTGCCGCTCATCGGCGTCGGACTTCTTTATCAGGCAGGTTATTTCAAGCAATCGCTCTCGAAGGACGCATGGCAGCAGGAAAGCTACCCGCTGCTTGACCCCGATGCCCTGCCGCTGACCCTGTTGCGCGAGGAGGATGGCACTCCGATTCAAATCCAGCTGCCGCTGCCTGGCGACAGGTTGTTGCGCGCGAATATTTGGCGAGCCGATGTTGGCCGGGTGCCGTTGTTGCTGCTGGATTCAAACGTTGCCGAGAACGACGACGCTGCCCGCGGTGTCACGGACAGGCTGTACGGTGGCGGAGGCGACCACCGGCTATCCCAGGAATTGTTGCTGGGCATGGGCGGGGTCAAGGCGCTTCGTGTCCACGCCCGCCTGACCGGAACCGCAGCACCGGAGGTGTTCCACACCAACGAGGGCCATGCCGGATTCTTGGGGATCGAACGCATCCGCGAGTTGATGGATCCAGCCGTGACGGACCACCCGCTTTCGTGGAGTGAAGCGCTGGCGGCCGGGCGGGCGTCAACAGTTTTCACCACCCACACACCGGTTCCTGCCGGCATCGACAGGTTCCCGCGAAACATGATCGAGCACTTCTTTGCCGGCCAGCTGGCGCCGGGGGTCCCCGTCCCCGAGATCCTTGCCCTGGGTGCGGAGAATTACGACGGCGGCGATTCCGAGGTGTTCAACATGGCCGTTATGGGGCTGCGCCTTGCCCAGCGCGCCAACGGTGTGGCCAAGCTCCACGGCGTGGTGTCCCGCGGCATGTTCGCGGGTCTTTGGCCAGGCTTTGACCAGCAGGATGTGCCGATCACCTCGGTGACCAATGGCGTCCACGTGCCCACCTGGGTTGACCCGGAACTGGCGGCTTTGGCACGGGAGCGTTTTGGTGCCGAGGTCCTGGACGGGCCCGACTGGTCCAAGGTGTACGACGTGAGCGATGAAGATGTCTGGGCACTGCGCCGCCGCTTGCGTGCCGCATTGGTGAAGGACGCGCGCAGCCGCCTGCGTTCCTCGTGGAAGAAGCGCGGCGCCGCCGACGCCCAACTGGCGTGGACGGATTCCGCGCTGGATCCGGATGTGCTGACCATCGGCTTTGCCCGCCGCGTCCCCACCTACAAACGCCTGACCCTGATGCTGCGTGATCCCGCCCGCCTCAAGGCCCTGCTGCTGCACCCCGAGCACCCGATCCAGATCATCATCGCCGGAAAGTCGCACCCCGCCGACGACGCCGGCAAGAAGATGATCCAGGATCTGGTGCAGTTCACCGACGATCCCGAGGTGCGCCACCGGATCGTTTTCCTGCCAAACTACGACATCGCCATGGCCCGTACGCTTTTCCCGGGCTGCGACGTCTGGCTCAACAACCCGCTTCGCCCGCTGGAAGCCTGCGGCACCTCGGGTATGAAGGCCGCCATCAACGGTTCCCTGAACCTGTCAGTCATGGACGGCTGGTGGGATGAAATGTACGACGGCGAAAACGGCTGGGCGATCCCCACGGCCAATTCCGGAACAACTGACGAGGAACGCGACGATATTGAGTCCGCGGCCCTGTACGAGTTGCTCGAATCGCAGGTTGCGCCGCGGTTCTACGGCGAAGTGGTGGCTGCCGGTGCCGGAGCTGCCGGGCCTTCCCAGCCGCACGACGGCGCGCTTCCTGCGCATTGGATATCCATGATCAAGCACACGCTGGCAGACTTAGGCCCGCAGGTCTCGGCCGACCGTATGGTGGCCGAGTACGTGCAGCGTCTGTACCAGCCTGCTGCCATTGCGGGGCGCCTCGCACGCGCCGACGATTACGCGGCGACACGGACATTGGCCGCCTGGATTGACCACGTCAGGCCCGCTTGGCACGAAGTCACCGTTGAGCACGTGGAATCCCATGGCCTAGCGGACGAGCCTCAAATTGGTGAATCCCTACAGGTCCGTGCCCACGTGGATCTTGGCCGTTTGGATCCAGGTGACGTACAGGTCAGCGTTGTCTACGGAACGGCGAGCGACACCGATGATCTCAGCGACACCCGCAGCCTACCCCTCGACGAGGTCACCGTGGCCAACGACAACGGCCCCGGCCGCTACCAGTTCTCCGCCGAATTGGTGATCGACCGGCCAGGGAACTTTGGCTATGGAATCCAGGTGCTCCCCCGGCATGCCGCGCTGGCCAATCCGGCAGAGCTGGGCCTGATTACGACGGCATAATGCACCGGTGATCGAGCCTGTTGAGATTCGGTCTCGACAGGCTCGATCAGTGGGGCAGGCTAGCTGGCGGTGAGGTCGTTACGGTAGATCTGGACAGTGTTTGCGTCCACCCGGACGGTGTCGCCCGGCTTGACCAGCGGAAGGGAACGAGGCAAGCGGAAGGAAGGCTCGCCGTCGTCCGTCAGGGTTGGCTCCGCAGTGGTCATCCGCAACATGTACGGCCTAAGATCCGGCGTCGCAACCTCTGCGGCCGCGTCAGGAGCGGGCTCCAGCGCTGACTCCGAATCCGACGCTGACGTCTCGGCTACGGCGGCAAAGCGGGGGTTGGCCGGCAGAACCACATCTTCGTTCGTGATGCCAGTGTTGAAGACAACCAGCCCGTCAACCTTGCCATCGGGGGAACCCATGAGCATGGTGAGAACTCGTTCGTGCGGGTTTTTCCATTCCTCGGGGGACATAGGGACGCCATCTGCGCCAAACCAGTGGATGAAGGAATGCCCGCCGCGGGTGGGGTAACTGCTGGGCTGGGCGGCCAGGAAGTCCTTGCGAATCTTCAGCAGGCGGCGCGTGGCAGCCAGCATGGTTTTCGCTTCCTCATCCATGGACCAATCAACCCAGGCGATCTCATTGTCCTGGCAGTAGACGTTGTTGTTTCCGCCTTGGCTGCGACCCAATTCGTCACCCGCGGTGATCATGGGTACGCCCAGGGCCAACAACATGGTGGCCATCAGGTTACGGCTGGTTCTCCCGCGCTGGGCCAGGATGTTCTCGTTGTTGGTAATGCCCTCAACACCGTGGTTCCAGCTGCGGTTGTTGCCCGTGCCGTCGCGGTTTTCTTCCTGGTTGTCCAGGTTGTGCTTGTGGTTGTAGGCCGTGAGATCGGCCAAGGTGAAGCCATCGTGGGCGGTGATCATGTTGATCGAGGCCATGCTGCTGCGCCCGGAAGCGGCAAACAGCTGGGCCGATCCGCCCAGGGCGTCGCCAAACTTTGCCAAGCCATTGTGGTGGTAGCCGGCGAGCATGGTTGCCCGGTCGGTCAGCCATACCTCTCGCAGCGTGTCCCGGAAGGAATCGTTCCAGTCCGCCCAGCCTGTGGGGAAATTACCCGTCTGCCAGCCACCGTAGCCGACGTCCCACGGCTCCGAAATGAGTTTCGTCGAGGCCAGCACACCATCTGCGGCCGCGGCCAGCAAGAACGGATGTTGGCTGTCGAACTCGTGAACACCGTTGCGAGCCAGCGAGACCGCCAGGTCAAAACGGAATCCGTCGATGTGGAACTCTTCAACCCAGTACCGCAGCGAATCCAAAGCCATTTTCATGACCTGCGGATTGCCAAAGTTCAAGGTGTTGCCGCAACCGGTGGTGTCGTAGTACTGGCCCTCGCGCATGCGGTAGTACTGTTCCTCGGCCAAACCTCGCCAGCTCAAGGACGGCCCGCCGGGGCCGCCTTCGGCCGTGTGGTTATAAACCACGTCCAGGATGACTTCGATCCCGGCCATGTGCAACAGCTTGATCATGCCCTTGAGCTCGGCCTGAACAGCTGCCGGTCCGGCTTCGCGAGCAGCAGCGCTGGCATTCTCCACGTGCGGGGCAAAGAAACCAAGGGTGTTGTAACCCCAGTAGTTCGTCATCCCGGTGCCGTGCAGGTGTGGCTCGTCGATGTGGAAATGAACAGGCAAAAGCTCGACGGCGGTCACGCCAAGGTCCTGCAGGTGCTTGATCATAACGGGGTGGGCCATGCCGGCGTACGTTCCCCGAATATCCTCGGGAATCTCCGGGTGCAGCATTGTCTGCCCACGGACGTGCGCCTCATAAATCACGGTTTCACGCCACGGCGTATTCGGCCTGGCCACTGTGCCCCAGTCGAAGCCGGAAGCCATGCGCACCGACAAATACCCGTCAGTTCCGTCGGAGCGCTCGGCCTGGTCGATGTAACGTCCGTACGGATCGAGCAAAAGTTGCACGGCCTCAGGATCGATCAGCATCATCTCTTCCCGAGTTGCCTCGAGATCCGTGTAGAAGCCATAGCGAGTCCCGACGGGCATGTTCTCCACCAAGGCGTGGTGGACGCCGTCGGTCTTGTCAGGCAGCAGAACTGCCTTCCACGAGTCGCCGGGAGGCTGAAAACACAGCACCACATTGCGGTGGGCAGGTGCGTAGACAGCAACGTTGGCCGTCGGGCCATGCTGCTCCTTGGAAATGTCGCTTACCCCGAGGGGAAAGTGACGCGACAAAGCCGCCCCCAGCGTGCTGATGGCCTCCACAACGGTTTCCGGCATGGTTACGCCTTGACCGCGCGTTGCCTCGAGATCTCGTACAGGCTGATGCCAACAGCCATGGACGCGTTCAAGGATTCCATGGCCGAGTTGATCGGGATGGAGACGATCTGGTCGCAGTTTTCGCGCACCAGACGGGACAGGCCCTTGCCTTCGGAGCCAACCACGATGCAGACA
This sequence comes from Specibacter sp., assembly GCA_046714315.1. Classification (GTDB taxonomy): domain Bacteria; phylum Actinomycetota; class Actinomycetes; order Actinomycetales; family Micrococcaceae; genus Specibacter. Next base: position 1,272 of record JBKKBD010000148.1, on the reverse strand, counting down.
GGTTCCTGCGCCAGGGTGAGGTCAGGCAGCGAAACGTCGCCGTCGCCGTCGAGCCCCAGGACAAAGAAGCCCATCTTCTGGAACGCGCCGATGGCACGGTTCAGGTTAGGAGCCTTGGCAACGGGCACGCGCACGGCGGCGCCGGCGCTGGTCTTCCAAGCAGCGGCAGTCACGCCGGCGCTGCGGCGCTCGGGGACAATCACGGCGTGGCCGGAGAACGCGGAGACGCTACGGATGATGGCACCGAGGTTGCGGGTGTCGGTGATACCGTCAAGTGCCACGATGAGCGGCGCGTTGGCGATATGGCCCTTCTTCCACTTGGCGATGATCTCGCTGGCCGTATCAACGGCGTCCTCGTACTCGTACGGAGGAATCTGAAGAACCAGGCCCTGGTGGATGGCGTCTTCGGTGAGACGGTCCAGCTCGGGCTTGTGGGCTTCCAACAGCGGGATGCCGCGCTCGGTAGCCAGCTTGATGGACTCGCGAACACGCTCGTCCATGTCTACACGGACAGCAACGTAGAGGGCCTTGGCGGGAATGCCCGCGCGCAGTGCCTCGACGACCGAGTTACGGCCGGTCACGAGCTCCTCGGTAGCCTTGCCCTTGGGACCGCTGTTGCGGCGCGGAGAGTTACTGGTTCCGGCGCCGCGCTTGGCGGCTGAACGCTCGGCCAGCTCCTGGTTCTTGTATGCCTTGTGGTAGGTGCGCTCGGCAGCCTTGGGCGTGGGGCCCTTGCCTTCAAGAGCCTTCCGGCCATGGCCGCCTGTGCCGACGCTGGGGCCCTTCTTGAGCTTGCGTACTGCCCCGCGGTGTGAATCATTGGCCATGGTGAAACCCTTACGATTGGTGCGGCGCCCTGTGTTTCCATGGCCCCGAAGTTCGTCAAATCAAATCTAGTCGCATGCGCTTTTAGGCACGCAAGATTACGGGAAACAAAAGACCCGTAGCTACCAGCTTACGGCCTGAACACAAATTTCGGGGTGCAGAGCCGAAAAAGTGCGCATTCTCACCGCTCGGGCTGCGGTATCTGCGCGAGCGTCTGGAGAAAACGCCCCGTAAGTGCGCGAGCGTCTGGAGGGTTAGCGCTTCAGGGACCAGGTGGAACCTGTGGCGGAATCTGCAATCTCGACGCCGGCCGCGGCCAGGGTGTCGCGGATTCGGTCCGATTCGGCCCAGTTCTTCTCGGCCCGGGCCTGCGCACGCGCCTCCAACTGAGCCTTGACCAGCAGGTCCAGCGCCGTCAGCTCGGCCTCCGAACCACCGCCCTGCTTC
>JBKKBD010000147.1:0-26630 GCA_046714315.1 Specibacter sp. | reverse complement strand
TAACCGAACACCAGAGTGGCGACGGTGAAGATCGCAACGCCCGCAAGGGAACCCACCACGGTGCCGTTGATGCGGATGAACTGCAGGTCCTTGCCCACCTGAAGCTCGATCTTCTGTGAGGTTTCCTCCGCGTCCCAACGTTCAACCGTGTCGGTAATCAGGGAGGTGATCTCGTGTTTGTAGGTGCCCACCAGGTAGGCGGCGGCGTTGGAGATCCATTTGTTGGCCTTGTCGGCCAGCTCGGTGTCCTCCACGAGACGGATGCCGAACTCCTGCACGGCACCGGCGAACTTGAGGCGGAGTTCCGAGTTTGGATCTTCAACGGCGTCCGTCAGGGCTGATTTGATGGTCTCCCACGTCCGCCCGGCCAATTCGCGTACCTCTGGATCACCGAGAACCTGGGCCTTGATGGACTCTGCCTTGGCGATCATGGCCGGATCATGCTGGAGCTCCTGGGCCAGATCTTTCAGGTAGTTGTCCAGCTGCAGGCGGACTTCGTGGTGTGGATCGTCCTGCACGGCACGGGCAAACTTGTAGATTTCGGTGTAGATCTTATCGCCCACCAGGCCGTCCACGAATTGCGGAACCCAGCTGGGGGAGCGGTCGGAGACCAGACCGGAAATAGTCGTGTGGTTGGCGCGGATCCAGGTTGCGGAGCGGTCAACCAACAAATCCACGAGCGCGTGGTGGTGCCCCTCAGCGAAGATGCGCTCGGCCAGCTTGCCGATGGGTGGGCCCCACGGCGGCTCCAGCACATGCTTGCGCACCATTGACTCGATGACGTCCTGGACGTCGTCGTCCTTCAACACCTCAATGGCCCCGCGGAGCACTGCGGCCCCTTCGGTTGCCACCCGTTGGGCGCTGGCCGGTTTGGACAACCACGCACCAACCTTCTGGGCAATTTGGGTGGTGGCCAGCTTTTGTGAGACCACCTCTTCGGAGAGGAAATTGGTCTCCACGAAGTCGCCCAGGGACGCGCCGATCTCATCCTTGCGGTTGGGGATGATGGCCGTGTGGGGGATCTTCAGACCCATGGGGTACTTGAACAACGCGGTGACTGCAAACCAGTCGGCCAGGGCACCCACCATGCCACCCTCGGCCGCTGCCCGAACGTACGCAAGCCACGGGTATTGCGGCTGCAGGGCAAAGGCGAAGCAGAACACCACCGCCATAAACACCAACAGTCCCAGCGCGATGTTTTTCATCCGTTTCAGGGCCGCAGCCTTTTCGGCGTCGGGGTGCGGTGCGGAGGTCAATGTGGTGCCGGATGGATCCAGCCTTTGTGTCTGCGCCATGAAGTAAGCGTAGCGTGGAGCCATGACCGTTCAGATCTACGCCCACCGCGGATCAAGCGCCGACTTTGCCGAGCACACCCGAGCCGCCTATCTGCAGGCCCTGGCCGACGGTGCTGACGGGGTTGAGTGCGATCTTCATCTCACTGCCGATGGCGAACTTGTCCTGCTCCACGACGACGATCTGGACCGGACCTCCACTGGATCGGGTCCCGTTGGTGCTCTGACGCTGGCCCAGTTGCGTGAGCTGGACTTCAGCTCCTGGCACGGTGGCGACATCCCGCCCGCCTATGGCAGCTCGGCGGCCCAGTTGCTTACCCTGCCGGAGCTGCTGGAAATTCTGACCGGAGCCAGCAGGGACGTGGGACTGGCCATTGAGTTCAAATACGGCGCCTCCTTCAGCCCGCAGCTGATCGAGAAAACCTTGGCAACACTGCGCAGTCACGGCTGGGCCCCGGAGGATTCCACCACTGGCCGGGTGTTGGTTTCCTTCATGAGCTTTCACCCGGCGGCCGTGAAGTATCTGTCCGAGCAGGTTCCCTCGAAGCACCTGTGCCAGCTCCTGGAGGAGGTGGACGTCGAAGAAGTTAAGGATGAACTGGCGGTAGGCGCCATTGCCGGGCACACGGTGGCCTTCCTGATGCGCCGTGCCATGGCTGAGGCTGAGAAGTTAGTGAACGACGGCGTTGCCCACCTCGCCGGGCCCGGCGTCGAGTACCTGCGAGCCAACCCGGACAACGCCGCAACGTGGGTGCGCAAGGGCCGTGTGCTGCGGGTCTGGACTGTTGACACGCCCGAAGACTTGAATTTGTGTCTGGTGGCCGGAGTTACCCAGGTGACCACCAACAAGCCGCGTGAGATCAGGGAGCTTTTGGCTGCGTCGGAAGCCGCATCGCAGGGAGCCGAACAGCCGGGTTCGGGACTGTTGACGGAGGGGCTTGACGCGATGTGATTCCATGTAACCATGGCATCGCGAATTGAAGACTATGCACTGCTCTCAGATCTACACACGGCCGCCTTGGTGGGCCGGGACGGGAGTATCGATTGGTTGTGTTTTCCGCGTTTTGATTCACCCTCCGTTTTCACGGCGCTGTTGGGCACCTCTGATCACGGCCGCTGGTTAATCGCGCCGACTCATCCCGAGGCTGCCGTCCAGCGCCGTACGTACGTTGGGCGGACCTTTGTTTTGGAGACCGTGTGGGAAACCCCGGAAGGTTCCGCGCGGGTCACGGATTTCATGCCGGTCAAGGACCGCCGCGCCTCAGTTGTTCGCCGTATCGAGGGGATCAGTGGCAGCGTTGAATTCATCGAACGGATCAGCGTCCGCCCGGGGTACGGCAAGGTCTTGCCATGGGTTCGCCGGATGGACGCGGCCGACGGGACTGAGGCGATCGTTGCGGTTGCCGGGCCCGACGCCTTGGTGCTGCGCGGCGATGAGCTGCCCGTCGCCGTCGACCATGAACACGCCGGGACCTTCACTGTGCGGGCAGGGGAGTGGGTGCAACAGGAAATGACCTGGTACCCGTCGCACCGTCCCGTTCCGGACGCGATCGACATTGACTTTGCCCTTGGGCAGACCATCGACTACTGGGAAGACTGGGCCGCTCGGTACAACCAAGACGGCAAATATGCTGCCATCGTGGAGCGCTCGCTGTTGGTGCTGCGTGCGTTGACACATGAAGACACCGGCGGGATTGTTGCGGCGCCCACCACCTCGTTGCCCGAAGACTTTGGTGGCGCCCGGAACTGGGATTACAGATTCTGCTGGCTGCGGGATGCGGCCCTGACCCTAGAGGCAATGCTCACCCACGGTTTTGACGACGAGGCCATGAAGTGGCGGGACTGGCTGCTGCGGGCGGTGGCCGGCGATCCGGAAGACCTGCAGATCATGTACGGGCTGTCGGGGGAACGCGAGTTGGCGGAGGGTGAACTAAGCCATTTGCCCGGCTACGAAGGCGCCCTGCCGGTACGGATTGGCAACGGTGCCGTTGGCCAGTACCAGGCCGACGTTGTGGGCGAGGTGCTGGTCGCCCTAGAGAAGTTGCGCCTAGCCGGTGGAAATGAAGATCACTTCTCGTGGCCGCTGCAACAGGCCATGTTGGGTTTTGTTGAAAAGCATCTGGCCGCGAAGGACCACGGCATCTGGGAAATGCGGGGGGATCTGCTGCACTTCACCCATTCGCGCGTCATGATGTGGGCGGCCTTTGACTGTGGCGCGCGGGCGGTTCGCGATCACGGCCTGGAAGGGCCGGTGGAGCGTTGGGAAGGTCTCCGGGACCAGCTCCACGCCGAGATCATGGAGCACGGCTTCAACAAGGAACTGAACTCGTTTACGCAAACGTACGGTGGCACGACAACCGATGCTTCCCTGCTGGTCCTGCCACAGGTCGGGTTTGTGGGCTACAGCTCCCCGGAAATGTTGGGCACCGTAGACGCCTTGGAAAAGGAGCTGGTGGATCGGCACGGGTTGATCCTGCGCTACCAAACGGAATCGGGCTTGGACGGCCTGGAACCGGGCGAGCACCCATTCCTCGCCTGCTCCTTCTGGTTGGTTGAGCAGTATGCGCACTCCGGCCGCCACGCAGACGCGGTCGCACTCATGGACAGGTTGGTGGGCCTGGCCAACGAAGTGGGTCTGCTCAGCGAGGAGTACGACATGGACCAGGGCAGGATGGCCGGGAACTTCCCCCAGGCGTTCTCGCATCTGGCCCTGGTGCGTGCGGCCGATGCCTTGCATGGCACCGAAAGCCTTAGCCTGTCCACCGAGGCTATCGACACCAACACCATGCCGATTGTGATGTCTCAGGGCTAATCCGGTTCTTGCCATGTGGACGGACATGAGTTGCCCTATCTTGGCGTGAAAGCATGGGGCGATGAAACTTAAGGATTCGCCAGCAGCCAAGATTGGTGCCTCGATCGCCATCGCAACGGGCCTGTACGGGGTGTCCTTTGGTGCGCTTTCGGCGGCCTCCGGGCTTTCGTTTTGGCAGACCATGGTGCTGAGCCTGATGCTGTTCAGCGGTGGTTCGCAATTTGCGTTCATTGGCGTCGTGGCTGCCGGGGGCACCGGCGTCGCCGCCATGAGCGCCTCCGCGCTGCTCGGCATCCGCAACGGCGTCTACGGCATGCAGCTCAACGCCCTGATGCGGCCCACCGGATGGCGCCGCTTTGCCGCAGCCCACGTGACGATCGATGAATCCACGGCCACAGCCACCGGCCAAAGCGATCCCGATGAGCAAAAGCGCGGATTCTGGGTGGCCGGTGTTGGGGTCTTTGTCCTGTGGAACATCATGACCGCTGTGGGAGCCGTGATTGGCGACGCCCTGGGTGATCCCAAGCAGTGGGGCCTTGACGGAGCCGCCGTTGCGGCATTCCTTGGCTTGTTGTGGCCCCGCATCAAGGCATTCCAGCCTGCCGCGATCGCCGCGGTATGTGCCGTGGTGACGTTGCTGGCCGTGCCGCTTGTTCCACCTGGCGTGCCCATCCTTGTGGCAGCGCTCGTGGCAGGACTGATCGGTTGGTTCCGGCGAGACGGCGCTCCGGACCATGCGCCCGGGCACATCAGCGACGGCCTGGAACCGGATATTGAGCCGTATAAGCATTCTGTGCAGAAGCACGACGGCGGAACTCGCGAAGTGGGGAAGTCATGAGTTTGTGGGTGTGGCTCCTGATTGCAGCCGTGGTGGCCTATGCGACCAAGTTGCTCGGTTACCTTGTGCCGGCCAAAGTGTTGGCGAATCCGCGGATGTCCCGTGTTGCCGGAACGTTGACCATTGGGCTGTTGGCTTCGCTGACCGTTGTCAACGCGGCTGCCACGGGCACGAGCGTTGTGATCGACGCGCGGCTTGGCGCGTTGGTGGCGGCAGCCATTGCGCTTTGGTTCAAGGCACCATTTTTGGTGGTTGTCCTAGCCGGAGCCGCTGCCGCCGCCGGGTTACGGCTGCTGGGCTGGCCCTGATCCGTAAGGGTTCTGCTGGGGATCTGGCTGAGCATAGGGCTGGGCGAATTGCTGCCCGTACTGCTGCTGTTGCGAGAACTGCGGTTGCCCGTACTGCTGTGCATATTGCTGTGCGTACTGCTTCTGTGCCGGCGTCCGGTAGGCCGGGCCGAGGTACCGGGCATCGCCGTAGGAAAGGATCGCCGCGAAGACAGCAGGCACGAAGATCAGTCCAACCGTGAACCCGGTGTCCTTGCCAAAGGATTTAGCAATGTCGTTCATGATGACGATCTGCATGTAGATGTTGAAGTACGGAATGAACAAGAGCCAGAAATGCGACTCGGGCCGGCCCGAGATCTTGACCAGGATCCACGTGTTGTAGAACGGCACATAGGCCTTCCACTTTGCGTGTCCAGTTTTGCTAAAGACCCCTGCCCAGACCAGGCCCGTGACCACAAAAGCCACCGCAAACATCAAGAGATAAATGAAGATCATCATGACAATAAGCCCGACAATGGCGGCAGGCTCCGCGGAGCTGTCACTGTAGTAGGAATTTCCATAAGGATCGGGGCTGGTGGTAAAAGGGCGCGCGAAAGCAGCCAAGGAAGCAAGCATGGTGCAACCTTAGCCCCGATACTGGTGCCGCCCCATGGGCAGAAGTCCCCATAATGGAAGGGGATTCAATGATTGAACAAGGCAGATTGAATAAAACCATGAGGAGATTTTCATGATTGTGGCATTTTCACTGGCACCTAGCGGTACGCCGACTGACACAGCTGCAGGAACGGGCGACGACGCCTCGGTCCACACCGCGGTTGCAGCAGCGGTAAAGGTGGTCCGCGAATCGGGCTTGCCGAATCACACCAGCTCCATGTTCACCGAGATCGAGGGTGAATGGGATGAGGTCATGGCTGTTATCAAGCGGGCCACAGAAGCCGTGGCTCGTTATGGAACCCGGGTTTCCTTGGTCTTGAAAGCCGACATCCGCCCCGGCCACACGGGCGAACTCAGTGGCAAGGTGGACCGGTTAGAAGGTGCGCTCAACGCCCTGGGCGAGTAACGGCGTCGAGAATTCCGACGGTACAGCGGATGGAGGGTGGAAATCTGCGAGGATGTGGCATGAGCATATTGCTGCGAGCCGCCAATGATGAGGATGCGGAAGCCGTCATGCGCCTGCACATGCGCTGTCACGAGGAAGCGTATGGCAGGCACCTGCCGCCGGAGTTCTTTGAGATGCGGCGAAACACGCTGGACGGACGGATCGAAAATCTTCGACGGGCAATGGCGACCGGGCATATTCCAACCGTGGCATATGACGATGCGGGGCTGGTGGGTGTTGCTGCCAGTGGCGTACCGGAAGATCCCGAGGCTCCAGCTCCCTTGGAATTGCGAATGATCTACACACTGGCCCGGGTACATGGCAGCGGGGCCGGGCAGCTGCTCCTCGACGCCCTCATCGGCAAGGATGCGGCCTTCCTTTGGGTCCTGGAAGACAACCCGCGCGCCCAGGCCTTCTATGCCAAGAATGGCTTTGTCGTGGACGGAACTCGGAAGCTGATGCCGCCGGAGTGGCACAACTTGCCTGAGGTCCGGATGGTCAGGGCTGCGGGGGTCCGGGCTGAGGTGGGTGGGAGCTCGACTACGCTTGCAGGGTGACTATTTTGCTGCGACCCGCCACTCTCCATCCCGCCGCCTGCCACAAGGCTGAGAGCTCCTGATGGGCCGCCAACGCGCGCCAAAGAATGTCGAGCTCGAAGCTGTTGTGACTCTCAAGGGTCCCGTGGCTGGCATGTTTACAACAGATACCGGCAAGGCTGAGCTCATTCCCGACGGCGATAATCCCAACGGCTGGCTGCTCATGCTCAATGGGGTGCAGAGCTCGCACGTGGACCTTGCCGATCCGCTCCGCCTGGACTTTGAATACATGCGCTGGATCATGGCGTTGGTGCAAGACCGGTGGGCATCGGGGGAGAAGCTGCGCAGTTTGAGCCTTGGTGGGGCGGCGTGTTCCATGCCCCGCTATCTGGTGGCCGCATATCCCAATTCACGCAATGTGGTGGTGGAGATCGATGGCAAGCTGGCCAACTATGTTCGAGACTGGTTTGACCTGCCCCGTGCGCCGCTGCTGAAGATTCGGGTGGGCGAGGCGCGCGAGGTCACCGAGACGCTGACGGAAGCGAGTCGTGACTTGATCATTCGCGACGTCTTTGCCGGGTCCAAAACCCCGCATGCTCTCACCACCGCAGAATTTACACAAGCGGCTCGTAAGGTACTTATTCCAGGTGGCGTATATGTTGTGAACTGTGGAGATTCGCCGGCGTTGCTCAACGCCCGCAGGGAAGCAGCCACCATCGCCGCCGCGTTCAAGCACACCGTCATCATTGCCGATCCGCCCATGCTCAAGGGCCGGCGCTCCGGCAATGTCATCATCGCCGGAAGTGACGCGCCCTTAGGTGATGGAGCTGGACTGCCACGCACCTTGCTCGGCGGCGCAATGCCTGCGCACGTCTGGGATGACGCGAAGGTACGTCAGTTCGGCCGAAGTGCAGTGGTGTTGACGGACGCCGAAACCGACCACTAACTCAGCCGGCTCAACGCGCGCTGAACGCGTCACACGGAACGTGGACCGCATTGGAGGTGTCAACCAAATCTGCGCGTTCCAGACCCTTGCCGCGCACCCACAGCTTGAAAGCCAGCGTCAGCAGGACGAGCCAGATTGCGCCTACATAGAGGGCCACGCGGGTATCGGGATAGATGCCCAACAGCACAATCACACCCGCCATGAACACGGCAGTCAGGATCGAAGCTAAGGGCCAGAGTGGGACGGGGAAATTAGACGGCGCAATGGCTTTGTTGGCGATCTCGCGCTTCATGGCCACGTGAGAGGCCAGAATCATGATCCACACCCACACAGTGGCGAACGTGGCGATGGAGGCGATGACCAGGAACACGTCCTCGGGGATCGTAGCGTTGAGAACCACACCAACGAGCAGCACCCCGGTCATGAGAACAACAGTCATCCAGGGCACGCCGGAACGCGAAATCTTGCCAAATACCGCTGGCGCGTGACCCTGTTGAGCCAAGCCGAACAAGACTCGGCCGGAGCCAAAGATATCTGAATTGATGGCCGAAAGGGCCGCGGTAATAACAACAGCGTTCAGGATATGGCCAGCCAGCGGGATGCCGAGAGAATCGAAAATCTGCACGAACGGGCTCGTCTCACCGGTGATTTCATTCCACGGGATCAGTGTCATGAGGACACCGAGCGTGAGTACATAGAACAGCAGGATACGAACGGGCACCGTGTTGACGGCGGCGGGGATGCTCTTGCCGGGATCCTTGGCCTCGCCCGCCGTGACGCCGATGGTTTCAATCCCGCCAAAGGCAAACATGACTACGGCAAACGCGGCCAGGAGCCCCACCCAGCCGTTGGGCATAAACCCGCCATGGTCCACTAGGTTATTGAGGCCCGGGACGGCTTCACCACCGTCCACGTGGAAACCGAAAACGATGATGGCAACGCCGCCGGCGATCATGGCGATGATGGCGCCAACCTTGATGATGGAGAACCAGAACTCGAGTTCACCGAACACCTTCACGCTCAGCAGGTTGATCGCGGCCAGGAAGAAGATGATGGCCAGAACCCAGATCCAGCGCGGGACGTCGTGGAACCAGAAGCCCATGTAGATGCTGAATGCGGTGACATCGGCGATGGCCACAATCGCCATTTCAAACACGTAGGTCCACCCGGTGATGAAGCCCGCCAGTGGTCCAAGGTAGCGGCTGGCATATTGGCCAAAGGAACCCGAAACGGGGTGCCGGACGGCCAGTTCGCCCAAGGCGCGCATCACCATGAACACGGCTGCGCCGGCAATGATGTAGGCCAGCAGAACAGCGGGGCCAGCCTTTTGGATGGCACTCGAGGAACCGTAGAACAAGCCTGTGCCGATGGCAGAGCCGAGCGCCATGAATCGGATGTGCCGGGCGTTCAGGCCGCGGGTCAGGACAGATCCCTTGGGGTTCATGCGTGAGCTTTCTAACAAGGCGTTCAGGGTGGCCCGCGCCACTAACGGCGCAGATGTGGTGGCGGGACTCACTTTTTTGACCGAATTTGGATCAGAAAAGCGTAAATCCACCTCATAATCTGGGATTTCAGACTGCAATATTCTATAGTGTGGGCACAGTGATCGCGATACTGGACCTATCCTGAGGGGCCATGACAATTCCTGAACGGACTCCCGCCGAAAATTCACCCGCGCGGCCAGCTGCCAAGTTGCCCATGAAGGCCCCATCCAAGGTCCCCGCCGCCGAAAATACCCTGCGTGTCTTGAAATTATTGTCTTCAAAGCGCGGACCGTTGGCTGCCTCAACCATTGCCACAACTCTGGAGCTTCCCCGCTCAAGCGTGTACCACCTGCTCGGCGTGATGGAGCAGAGCGGCTTTGTCATGCACTTGCACGAAGAACAGCGCTATGGCTTGGGAGTTGCGGCCTTCGAGCTCAGCAGCGCCTACTCGCGGCAGGAGCCGTTGTCCCGGCTGGGTCGACCCCTGCTGGCTACTTTGGTGGACAAGATCGGTGAAAGTGCTCACCTGGCCGTGCTCCATGGACGGGACGTTCTATACATTGTGGAAGAGCGGGCCAAGAACCGCCCGTCCCTGGTGACCGACGTCGGCGTGCGGCTTCCGAGCCACCTCACCGCGAGTGGGCGGGCGATTCTGGCCGCGCTGCCCAAGTCTCAGGTGCGGGCGCTGTACCCAAATGCGGCCGCCTTCAGCTCACGCACCGATGTACCGGATCCCATTGGCAAGTACTCAACGCTTTCGGCTCATCTGGATCAGGTCCGGATCCGCGGGTACTCAACCGAGCACGGTGAGGTGACAGACGGCTTTGGTTCGGTGGCGGCCGCAGTGACAGATCATTTGGGGTGGCCGGTCGCTGCCGTGGCCGTGACGTTCTTGGAGGAAAAAGTTCCTGCTGAGAAGTGGCCGGATCTGGCCCAGCGTGTGCAAAAAGCAGCCAAAGAGCTCTCAGCCCGCATTTACGGCCGCCGCGAAGGGTAATTTTGGCCCCGGTCATGTACCCGAATCTGCATGTCTGGAATCCCGGACAGCCTGCTTCGGAAGGGGCAGATTTCGGCGTGATTTAGCGGGATAGTGGGATGCAAGACCACCGCAACAAAAGGATTCCACTATGACCGCCGCCGTTCGCTCCCACGAAGTCACTCTCTCCTTCTCAGGTGTCACGCCCGAGGACGTCATCGCCGTGGCCCGCCACGATGCCAAGGTGGTGATCAGTGCCGAGGCGCTGGCCGGCGTCGAGCGCGTCAGGAAGCACATCGAGGAGCTGGCCCACTCCGATACCCCGGCCTATGGCATCTCCACGGGCTTTGGTGCGCTGGCCAACCGCCACATTCCGGCGGACATGCGTACGCAGCTGCAAAAATCGCTCATTCGCAGCCACGCCGCCGGTATGGGTCCGGCCGTGGAGCGCGAGGTGGTGCGCGCACTCATGTTCCTGCGCGCCAAGACCCTCGCGAGCGGCCGCACCGGCGTGCGCCCCGTCGTGGTGCAGACCATGGTTGACGTGCTCAACGCTGGCATCACCCCCGTGGTCCGCGAATTCGGCTCGCTGGGTTGCTCTGGCGATCTCGCCCCGCTCTCGCATTGTGCGCTGGTCCTGATGGGCGAGGGCGAAGCTGCCGGGCCCGATGGCGAGATCCGACCGGTCTCCGAGTTGTTCGCCGAAGCCGGCATCACGCCGATCGAGCTCGCCGAAAAGGAGGGGCTGGCACTCGTCAACGGCACCGACGGCATGCTCGGAATGCTCCTGATGGCCATCGCAGACCTCAAGATGCTGCTCACGACGGCGGACATCACCGCAGCGCTCAGCGTCGAGGGCCTGCTGGGTACCGACCAGGTGTTCGTGCCTGAGCTGCACATGGAATTGCGTCCGCACCCCGGCCAGGCCGCAAGTGCCAACAATATGCTGCGCGTGCTGGCCAACTCGCCCATCGTGGCATCGCACCGCGTGGGTGATTCTCGCGTGCAAGACGCGTACTCGCTGCGTTGTGCACCGCAGGTTGCCGGCGCCGCCCGCGACACCGTGGACCACGCGCTCATGGTGGCCACCCGTGAACTTGCCGCCTCGATCGACAACCCCGTAGTGCTCCCGGATGGCCGGGTCAGCTCCAATGGCAACTTCCACGGTGCCCCGGTGGCGTACGTGCTGGACTTTTTGGCGATCGTGTCCGCGGACGTTGCCTCTATCGCCGAGCGTCGCACCGACAGGATGCTGGACCCCGCCCGCTCGCACGGCCTGCCCGCCTTCCTGGCTGGCGACCCCGGCGTTGATTCCGGCCTCATGATTGCGCAGTACACGCAGGCCGGCCTGGTTTCGGACTCCAAGCGACTGGCCGTTCCGGCCTCGGTGGACTCAATCCCCAGCTCGGCCATGCAGGAGGACCATGTGTCCATGGGTTGGCATGCCGCCCGCAAGCTGCGTAAGTCCGTGGAGAACTTGCGCCGCGTGCTGGCCATCGAGCTGGTTACCGCCACCCGTGCCATCGACATGCGCACTGCCATGTCCGACGGCGAACTGGTCCCCGGGCCTGCGGGTGCGGCCGTGCTTGAGGTGCTTCGCGCGACCGTGCAGGGCCCCGGGTCCGACAGGTTCCTCTCGCCTGAGCTTGAAGAGGCCGACCGATTGGTGGGCTCCGGCGCCATCCGTGCCGCGGCCGAGAAGGCAACGGGCCCGCTGAACTAGGCCCCACCTGCTCCCTCGTGTTCGAGTGGGCCTTGGCTCAGTCTGCCGTCAGGATGGCGTTGAGCAGCCCCGGGAAGCGGTTGTTTAGGTCGTCGCTGCGGATGCTGCTCAGGATCGAGGTGCCCCGATACTGCTGGGAGATAACGCCGGCTTCGCGCAACACGCGGAAGTGGTGAGTCGAGGTGGATTTGCTCACGGGCAGATCGAAGGCGATGCACGCCTGATCGTCGTGGCCTCCGGCCAATTGCGCCACAATCGTGCGGCGAACGGGATCGGCCAAGGCCGAGAGGACAGTGTCCAAGCTCATCTGTTCAGGGGTGGGGTGCTCAAGGCTGCGTGCTGGACCCATGCTGTGTTGCGCTCCTTTGAGAGCCGTTTGCTTGTACGTCAATCATCATACTACGATGATGCTCGTACTAAGAAAATGACGCACCAATTTTGGGAGATCCCCGCATGACTGAGCTGTTCGAGTCCCTGACCATCCGAGGAACCACCATCCCGAACCGGGTCTGGATGTCCCCGATGTGTACCTACTCGGCGCTTTCGGACGGTCCAGAAGTCGGTGCCCCGAATGATTTCCACGTGGCCCACTACGCTGCACGCGCCGCCGGTGGCGTTGGCTTGGTGATGGTTGAGGCCACGGGTGTGCTGCCCGAAGGCCGCATCTCCCCTTACGACGTGGGCCTGTGGGACGACGCCCAGATTCCCGCCCATCACCGTCTGGTCAGTGCCATTGCCAACGCCGGGGCGGTTCCTGCCATCCAGTTGGCGCACGCCGGCCGCAAGGCTTCCATTGACCGGCCCTGGCTCGGCGGCGAGCCCGTCCCTGCCGCCGAGGGTGGCTGGCCCGTGTCCGGCCCCAGTGCAATTGCCTTCCCGGGCTATCCGGAACCGGCCGCCATGACCCTGACGGACATCGCCAATGTTGTTGCGGCGTGGGCTGAAGCAACCCGCCGTGCACTGGAAGCGGGCTATGAAGTGGTGGAAGTTCATGCGGCCCACGGCTACCTGCTCCATTCCTTCCTCTCACCGTTGAGCAACAACCGCACGGACAGCTATGGCGGCAGCCTGGAAAACCGCTCCCGCATTGTTCTTGAGGTGCTCGACGCCGTTCGAAGCGTTTGGCCCGCGGACAAGCCTGTGTTCCTGCGCATCTCCACCACCGACTGGGTGGCCGAGGATGCCGAAGATGGCAGGGAAGCATGGACCGTGGAGGACTCCATAGTTCTTTCGCGCTGGGCCACCGACCACGGTGCGGACCTGATTGATGCGTCCTCGGGAGGCTTGGTTCCGGCCAAGATTCCGCACCGGGAGGACTACCAAACCCGCAATGCGGCGTTGCTGAAGGCGGCAAGCGGAACGATGGTGGCCGCCGTCGGCCGTATTGGTGATCCTGCCGCGGCGCAGCAGTTACTTGCAGCCGAATCGGCAGACGCGGTCTTCATTGGCCGGGCCCTGCTGCGCGACGCCTCGTGGGCCAACAATGCCGCGGCTGCGCTAGGTGCCCGAGGCCGGTTCATCCGCCAATATGACTATGCCGTTTAACCATGCCGTTTAACCATGCCGTTTAGTCGTTAGGCCGCTTTCGAGCGAGCGAGAATTGCCCCGAAACGCCACTCTCGAGTGCGCCGTTTCGGGGCATTTTTTAACTATTGCCAGATGGGTGCCTGGCGTGCATAATGTTCGAAGGTAGCGGAAGTTCAAACATCTATTCGAATTGGAACTCTTGTGAAACTCGCTCGATTGGCCTTCCACCACGCGCGCCCATATTGGCCGTGGGTCACTGCTGTGTTGGTCCTGCAATTGATTTCCACTATTGCGGCGCTATACCTGCCCAGCCTCAACGCCCAGATCATTGACCAGGGTGTGGCCAAGGGCGACACCGATTTCATCTGGTCCACGGGCGTCACCATGGTGGTGGTCTGCTTTGTTCAGGTCATCACAGCGATTGGCGGCATCTACTTCGGCGCCCGCACCGCCATGGCCATTGGCCGCGATCTGCGCCGCGAGGTCTACCACCGGGTCAACGCCCTGGGTGCCCTGGATGTGAGCCGGTTTGGCACGGCAACACTGATCACCCGCAACACCAATGATGTCCAGCAAGTGCAGATGCTGATCCTGATGACCTTGAACTTCATGGTCTCCACGCCCATCATGAGCATTGGTGGCATCATCATGGCGTTGCGTGAGGATGTTGGACTGTCCTGGCTCGTGTGGGTTTCGGTGCCGCTGCTGTTCCTCGTGGTCGGCTTCCTTGTGGTGAAACTGTTGCCCCTGTTCCGGGAGATGCAGGACAGGATTGACACCGTCAATGGTGTGTTGCGCGAACAGATCGTGGGCATCCGGGTGATTCGGGCGTTCGTGCGGGAGAAGTTTGAGGCCCAAAGGTACCGTGACGCCAACCTGTCCCTGACCCGGGTTTCGGTCAAGGTGGGCAATCTGTTTGTGCTCATGTTCCCCGTGATCATGATGATCCTGCACCTGGCCACGGCCGCAGTGCTGTGGTTCGGCGGGCAGCGCGTGGACGCGGGCCAGATGCAGATCGGCTCGCTCACGGCATTCCTGCAATACCTGCTGCAAATCCTCGTTGCCGTCATGATGGGCGTGTTCATGGTGATGATGATTCCGCGCGCAGCCATCTCGGCCGAACGCCTGGACGAGGTCCTCTCCGCTGAACCCAGCCTGAGCGTGCCCAAGGGTGTCCCGGCCCCGGAGAGCCACGGCGTCGAATTTTCAGGCGTTTCCTTCGGCTACCCGGGAGCCGAGCGTCCCGTGCTGAACAACGTGAGCTTCACGGCACGGCAGGGACAGACGACGGCGATCGTGGGCTCAACAGGGTCCGGCAAGTCGACGCTGTTGAACCTGATACCCCGCTTGTTCGAGCCCCAGGGCGGGACCGTGAGCATTGGCGGGGTGAGCGTCAGCGACTTCACCCGGCCGCAGATGGCGCAGCTGGTGGGGTTGGTGCCGCAGAAACCGTACCTGTTCTCCGGCACGGTTGCCTCCAACCTGAAGTTTGGCCGGCCCGACGCCAATGATACGGAGCTGTGGGAAGCCCTGCGGGTTGCCCAGGCGAAGGATTTCGTCGAAGAAAAACCCAAACAGCTCGATTCACCCATTGCCCAGGGCGGCACCAACGTTTCCGGGGGCCAGCGGCAGCGCCTGTGCATTGCGCGAGCCTTGGCGGCACAGCCGCGAATCTTCTTGTTTGACGATTCGTTCTCGGCACTGGATGTCGCCACCGACCAGCGTTTGCGAGAGTCCCTGCACCAGGCCACCAGTGGAGCGACCGTCATCATCGTGGCCCAACGTGTCTCCACCATCAGGGAGGCCGATCACATCGTTGTGCTGGACAACGGCGAAGTGGTGGGCGCAGGCAGCCATGACGAACTCCTGGAAAGCAATGAGACCTACCGCGAGATTGTTGAGTCCCAGCTGAGCATAGAAGGTGTTGCATAGTGGCGCGCAAGGACAAGAGCCAAGCCCCCGTGAAGGCTGTATCGCCTGACACTGTTGAGGATGAGGAGCTGTACCCCGAGTACAAGCCCTCGGAATCTGACGGGGACATGTTTGGCGGAACCCCCGCCAAGAAGGCCGAGAACTTTTGGCCGGCAGCCAAGCGGCTAGTTGGCCTGTTGCGCCCCGAACGGGCCATGTTCGCCGTGGTCTTGGTGTTTGTGGCTGCATCGGTGGTGCTTACAGTCATCGCCCCGAAGATCCTTGGTGCGGCCATGGACGTTATTTTCAACGGCGTGATCGGCTCACAGCTGCCCGCGGGTGTTCCTCTGGAAGCACTCGTGGAGGCTCAGCGCGCTGCGGGCAACGGTCAATTTGCTGACATGCTGGCCAAGGCCAATGTTGTGCCAGGTGCCGGCATTGACTTCGTGGAGCTCAGTCGACTCATAGTCATAGTGCTGGCCCTGTACTCGGTGGCCTCAGTCTTCATGTGGCTGCAGGGGTTCCTCTTGAACGCACTTGTCATGCGCGTTGTGTACAAACTCCGCGAAGACATTCAAGCCAAACTCAACAGGCTGCCGCTGGGGTACTTTGACACCCGCCAGCGCGGGGACCTGATGTCCCGTGTGACAAATGACATGGACAACATCCAGTCAGCGTTGCAGCAGGCGTTTTCTCAGCTGGTGCAGTCGGTGCTGACAGTTCTTGGCATCGGGGTCATGATGTTCATCGTGTCCTGGCAGCTGGGCCTGATTGCACTTATTGCGCTGCCCCTCTCGGCTGTCATTGCCGGTGTGATCGGCTCTAAGTCGCAGAAACTGTTTGCCGCCCAGTGGAAACAGACCGGCGCGGTCAACGGCCATGTGGAGGAGACCTTCTCCGGCCTTGAACTGGTCAGGGCCTATGGTCGTGACGAGGAGATGCTGGCGGAGTTCGACGAGCGCAACGAGCGCCTTTTCAAGGCGTCCTTTGGGGCACAGTTCGTCTCGGGCATGATCATGCCAGCCATGCAGTTTGTCTCCTATATCTCCTACGTGCTGGTCGCCGTCGTTGGTGGCGTGCGTGTGGCCACTGGAGGCATGACCCTCGGTGATGCCACGGCGTTCATCCAGTACTCACGCGAGTTCTCCCAACCCATTGGCGAGATTGCCGGCATTGCAAACATGATCCAGTCGGGTGTGGCCTCTGCGGAGCGGACCTTTGAAATCCTCGACGCCGATGAGCAGGAAGCGGAGGAGGACTCCAACAAGCTGCCCGAGAAGACTGACGGGCATGTCCGCTTTGAGAACGTCTCCTTCAGCTACGCGCCGGAGTCCCCGCTGATCCGCGATGTTTCCTTCACCGTGGAGCCCGGGCAGACAGTTGCCATTGTGGGGCCCACGGGCGCCGGCAAGACAACACTCGTCAATCTCGTCATGCGCTTCTACGAGCTCACGGGCGGGCGGATCCTGATCGATGGCGTGGATACCCGCGAGCTGTCCCGCGAGCAGGTGCGCTCCCAGGTGGGTATGGTCCTCCAGGATGCTTGGCTGTTTGAGGGCACCATCAAGGAGAACATCCGCTATGGCCGCCTGGACGCCACCGATGAGGAGATCATCGCAGCAGCCGAGGCAACCATGGTGGACAGGTTTGTACGTCAGCTGCCCAAGGGTTATGACACGGTTGTGGACGCCGACGGCGGCACAGTCTCCGCCGGTGAGCGCCAGTTGATCACCATTGCCAGGGCGTTCATTGCACAGCCGTCGCTGCTCATTCTGGATGAGGCCACCTCCTCCGTGGATACACGCACCGAACTGCTGGTTCAACACGCCATGGCAGCCTTGCGCACCGACCGGACATCGTTCGTCATTGCGCACCGGCTCTCCACGATCCGCGACGCCCACACGATCTTGGTCATGGAGGATGGCGACATAGTCGAACACGGCAACCACGCCGGACTGCTGGCCCGCAAGGGTGCCTACTACGAGCTCTACAAGACGCAGTTCCAGGGCGGCCACGAGCTAGACGAAGAGGCCCCGGCCGAAGCGCACTAGCCCCCCAAGAACTGACCCGCAGTAGTGGTCGAAAAACATCGCGAAATCGCGTTTTTTCGACCACTACTGCGGGTCAGTTCGCATTAAGGCGGGGTTAGCGCAGGAGCGTGTCGACTAGCCTTGCTGCTACTTTGGCCGTGCGGTTGTCGATGTCGAACTCCGGGTTCAGCTCTGCTACGTCAAAGTGGAACAGTTTCCCGCTGGCAGCCACCTGCCGGCAGACGGCCGCAATGACCGGCAGCGGAACGCCGTAGGCGGCCGGGGCACTGACGCCGGGTGCCACGGCGGCCGGCAGCACGTCCAGGTCGATCGTCAGGTACACAATGTCCACGGTCTCCAGGAATGAGGCCACGAAGCCCTCCGTGCGTTCCGCCGAGCAGTCCTCATCCAGCAGGTATTTCACGTCGAGTTCATGGGCTGTGTCAAAAAGTGCACGCGTGTTGTTGGGTTCACTGATGCCAACGACGGCGTAATTTAGTTCCCGGTCCGCGGCCGCTTCCGCGCGGGCCATCTGCCGGAACGGCGTACCCGAGCTCGGCGCCGGGGCGTCCCTCAGGTCAAAGTGAGCGTCGAGGTTCAGCACGCCGAGCCGGGCGCCATTAGCCACGGCCGTCGTTCCGGCAACGCCAAGGTAGCTGGCAAACGCGGTTTCGTGCCCGCCGCCAAGAGCGAAGGTGAGATAACCGGCGTCGAGCATCTGCGTAAGCGCGGAGCCGGCGCGAGCCTGGCCGTCTTCCAGTGCGTCCCCGGAAACCACAATGTCACCGGCGTCAAGGACGGTGCGGGAGCCGTGGAAGGCGAGCGAGCCAAGGGCTGCGCGGATCGCGGCAGGACCCGTGGCTGCCCCTGTGCGGCCGTGGTTACGGAGCACGCCGGCGTCCGAGCGAAAGCCAATCAGCGCAGCCGGTCCGGGCATGGCTGCGTCCAGGGAGGGCGTGGGGGAGGTGGTGACGGCCTGCCACCAGCGGCGGTGGGCGGGGTCGTCGCCGTCGTTCCTCCCGGTCCAAGCGGTGGGAGGGACATCAATGGCAAGCGTAGAAAGATCCATGCTTCCAGAGAACAGCAGCGAGCCTGAGAATGCCAGTCCGCGAGAGAAGTCCCCGTCTGCCATCACAGATCCCACCCAGCGGTAGTGCTTAAAAAACTGTGTGGCAGTTGTTAGACCAAAAACACCGAAAATGGGTGAAATCGGTCCAACAACTGCCACACAGATCTGCGGGTTACTTGACCCCGAACAGGTCCTCCACCACACCGATGCCGAAGAACAGCATGAACGCTGCAGCCACGACCCACATCAGGGGGTGGATTTCCTTCGCTCGGCCCTGGAACAGGCGGATCAGGACGAAGGCGATGAAACCGGCGCCCAGACCGTTGGCGATCGAGTACGTGAATGGCATGAGCGTGAACGTCAGGAAGGCCGGGATGCCGATGCCCCAGTCGGACCAGTCGATCTTGCCCACCTGGGAGACCATCATGAAACCAACCACCACAAGGGCGGGGGCCACGGCCTCGAAGGGAACCAGCTTGATCAGCGGAGTCGCGAACATGGCAGCCAGCAAGAGCAAGCCGGTGACAACTGAGGCCAGACCCGTTCGGGCGCCCTCGCCGATTCCGGCACCGGACTCCACGTAGATCTGATTCGAGGAGGCGGATGCGCCACCACCGGCGATGGCGCCGAAAGCGTCAACCAGCAGGACCTTGTCCACATCCGGGATGTTGCCGTCCTTGTCCATGGTTCCGGCCTCTGATGCCAGGCCAACCATGGTGCCCATGGCGTCAAAGAAGATGCTCAGCAAGATCACGAACGCCATCAGGAGGGCAGCCAGTGTGCCCAGCTTGCTGAAGGCACCGAAGATGTTGACCTGGCCGATCAGGGAAAGATCGGGCCATGACCACGCAGAGAACTGCGGCGCAACAAGCGACCAGCCCTGCGGGTTGCTGGTGGTGCCGTCGAAGGACGGGCCAATGTGCAGGGTCATCTCGAGGATGTTGGCCAGAACAGTTGAGACCAAGATACCGATCAGGATGGCGCCCTTGACCTTGCGGACGACCAAGCCGATGGTCAGGATAAGGCCAACAACGAAGACCAGCGTGGGCCAGCCAAGCAGTTTGCCATCGAAGCCAAGACCCACGGGAACAGTGGTTCCAGCAACGTCGGGGATGCGGCGCACAAAGCCGGCGTTGACAAGGCCGATCAGGGCGATGAACATGCCGATGCCCACCACAATGGCGGTTTTTAGACCCTCCGGTACGGCCTTGAACACGGCCGTTCGGAAGCCGGTCAGCACCAGGACGAACATGGTGACGCCGGAAAGGACCACAAGGCCCATGACATCGGGCCACGTCAGCCCCGGATTGGTGGCCACGGTGACGGCAATGAACGCGTTGACGCCCAAACCGGCCGCCATGGCGAAGGGGTGCTTGGCCCATGCACCCATAAGGATGGTCAGGATTCCGGCCACGAACGCCGTGACAGCGGCAATGCGTTCCAGCCCCAACTCGCCACCGGCGGAGTCGGCACCGCCGAGAATCAGCGGGTTCAACACCACGATGTAGCTCATGGCGAAGAACGTGGCGAAGCCGCCGCGGATTTCCCGCGAGTAGTTCGATCCGCGTTCGGTGATCTTGAAATATTTGTCGACCGCAGACAGGCGCGGTGCCGTCTTCGTTGCCATAAGGTGCCCTCCGGGCGAAGAAAAATAGAAAATAGTTAACCGAGGAAATCCTAGCCGCTCGCACGTCGGGGCAGGATTGTGAGTCAGACTAGGTTTTCGCTTGTTGCTCCACGTACGACGGCGGCACCGCAGCAGGTGCCTACGGTCGCCAAGCTGCCGCGTTCTTGAGGAAACTCCCAAGATTCTGGGTTACCGTGAGGTGCCCTCACCTTAACTTTCAAAGGATTTCCCGCTGTGAAGAACCCTGCAAGCCACCGGCCCAGTGAGACGAACATGACACCGCAAGGACTGGTGCGGCGTGCTTTTACGGCACTTTTGGCCGTGATGCTGTTGCTGCTGGGTTCCTCGACGGCGGCGCTGGCGCATGACGCTGTAACCGGAACGACGCCGGCGGACGGTTCAACCGTGGCCACCGTCCCGGCGAAAATTGAGATCAGCATGAGCAACACCCCTGCCGTGATTGGCTCCCAAGTATTGGTCCTGGATTCGGCCGGCACCGATTGGGGTACCGGCAGCGTTGACGTCTTGGACACCGTTGCCACGCAAAACGTGCGTCCGGGCGCCCCAGCCGGCAAGTTCACGGTGAAATGGCGTCTGGTGTCCTCCGATTCGCACCCCATCGAGGGCGAATTCAGCTTTACCGCGACGTCCGCATCGACCGCAACCGCTGGAGCTGCAGTGGGCGCGGGACCCGTCGTTTCGGTCCAGGCTCAGCCCGAGGCGGCTCCGGAAGCGGTGCAGGACGAAAGCGCCGTGCCGTGGAGTGTCATCGGCCTCATGGCGGTGCTACTGGGCCTAGTGGTTGCGCTGGTAGTGGTGGCCCGGCGTCGTTTGTCCAAGGAGGACTAGGCGCTGAGGACTAGGGGCTAGGCCAGCGCCAGTGCTGAGTCGGGTTCGCGGGTGACAACCCGGGTTGCGATGGACTGGCCGGCGCGCTTGGCCTGATGCAGGATCTCCGCCGTGGTGGGAATGGCGAGGTCGCCAACACCAACCAGGTACAGGCCGAGGGCGTGCATTCCCGTGCGCATGTCCGCAGCCGTAGTGACTCCTACGCTGTGCAGGACGTGGCGCAGCTGGGCCAGCGCCCCACGCGTGAAGACAACACTGTGCGCGCTGACAATGCCAGTGGCCGTGTGTACCCGCCATGGGTGGGTGTCCGGCAGGGTGTGGGCGGCCCGAGTCAGCTCCAGCGCTTGGGTCTCCGGGCGGATGTCCAGGTCATGACGGCGGGCATAGTTCTCCAGCAGCCGCACAACTTCGCTCCGCTCGCTCAAGGCGTCCAAGCTGATGCCGCCGGTGGTGGGCGGCGGGGAACTTTGTTTCACGGGGCAAAAGCTGTCCACCATGATGGCCTTGACGCCCTGACGGTTGAGCTCGGCAGCGACGGCCAGCGCGGAGAAACCGGAGCCAATCACCACCGTAGTTGTGGCCTCCGCCGGCAAGTCAGGCGAAGCGATGGCAGCAGAGGGGGCAGTAGCTTGTGGCGTAACAGTGACAGGCGCAGCGGACATGGCAAATGCCTCCTTGAACGGTAGGAGAACTATGTGGCGGCACATCCGGGAGCATGGTTGTGCCGTGGGGCGCAGAGCGGTGGGACTTACAGCAAAACCCGGTCCAAATATGCGTTACTAAAAACCCGCTTGGGATCGAGAACATCTCGAACCTTACAGAACTTTCCAAGGTCTGGGTAGAGCTCGGTAAAGTCATTCGATTGGAGAAAGTGCCACTTTCCCCAATGGGGTCGGCCGGAGTGGGAGCGGAAGATTTCCTCGGCAGCCTTGAAGTACTCAAAGGGTTGCGTATTTACGTGCTGGTGGATGGCAATATAGCCACATTGTTGGCCGTTTGCCGTGGACAGTGCGATGTTGTCGGCGGCCGCACTACGGACCTCCACGGGGAACGAAACCCGCAGCTCACGTCGCTTGATCATGGCATCTAGTTCGGCCAGAACCTCAGGGATGCTCGCCAAGGGAAGGGCGTATTCCATTTCCCTGAAACGCACGGTCCGCGTTGTTGCAAAAACCTTGTGCGAGGCATCGCCAAATTCCCTGTTCCCGATCAGCGTGGAGGCCATCTGATTGACGCGCGGAATGATCGATGGAACCTTGGCCGTGACATTGCAGAGGGCCGCAAACAAGGTGTTGGAGACTAGGACATCGTCCACAAGATGTGCACGCGCTGAGAGGGGATTCGCGCCTGCTGGCAGATTCCCCGGAGCGTAGCGAGTATTGCTCTTAGTCAGGGCCATCTGGGTGTGCGGGAACCAATAAAACTCAAAGTGGTCAAGGGTTGTGTTGCGCTCGGCAAGGCTTTCCAAAACATCTGCCAGTGGCTCGGGCCGTTCCACCGCATGCAACATGAACGAATCCACGCACTGCAGGGTCACGGCTGTGATGACGCCCAACGCTCCCAGCCCAACCCTGGCCACGGCAAAGACCTCGGCGTTCACGGATTCGGAGCACTGCAGCACCTCGCCGGTGCCGGTCACCAACGTCAAGGCCCTGACCTGGGTGGCAAGGCCACCAAATTTCAGCCCCGTCCCGTGGGTTCCCGTGGAGATTGCCCCCGCAATGGACTGCCGATCGATGTCGCCCAGATTTTCCATGGCCAGGCCGTAGGGTTCCAGCAGCGCCGGTATCTCGTGGAGGCGCGTACCACCGCCAAAAGTGGCTAGCTTTGCTGCGCGGTCAACTGTGAGTAGTCCGCTCATGCCGTCGAGCCGCAATTGAATGCCGTGGGTCAACGCAATGTCTGTAAAACTGTGGCCTGCCCCCACCGCTTTCAGGGTGGTGCCTGCTGCCGTGGCCCGCTCCACAAGGGCTGACACCTCCGCCACCGTGGCCGGCCGTGCCACGTGGCTTGGCGTGCACCGCTGGTCCCCAGTCCAATTGCGCCACTCTCTCATACAAACGCCTTGCCTTCCCCGCGGTAGGTGGGCGTCCTGCCCAGCCATTGCCCGCCGTCGACCATTTCGAGGGCATCAACGTGCTCACAGACTTCGCCGGACTTGGCATGCCTGAACCACACCTTGTTGCCGATCCCCAGCCGGGCCGCGGCCTCACCGCGCAGTGGCGTCTGAACCTCGCCGGCACCCTCAGTGCCGATCATGCTCAACCCTTCCGGGTACACGGGCACAGGGGAGCGGTCTGCTCCGTGAGGGCCCGAAGCAATCCAGCCACCGCCCAGGACCGTAATCATGTCAGGGGCCGGCCGCCTGACAACGGGCACGGCAAATCCGACGGCGTGGGCCGGGGTGAAGCGCGAATAACCGTCAAAGAGGGTGGGGCCAAACAATCCGGAACCTGCCGCCAATTCGGTCACCGAGGGATCGGCGGTGGTCAGCTCAAGGCTGCCGGTGCCGCCGCCATTGACGAATTCCAGCTCGGTGACGTTGCGAACTGCCGCGACCACCTTGCCCCGGCGATCGGTAATTTCAGCCATGGACGTCCGCTGGATCTGTCGCAGAATGACACCCCTGGCCAGATCGGCCGCCTTGTTGCCCGTGTGTGGCGTGTCTTGCAGTCCGGCGATTTGGGCTTCGTAGGCCATCATGCCAACCAGTGTGAACAGCTTGTTTGGCCCGCGCTTGTAGCCGTCGATCGACAAGGCCATGCCGATGGCGTCAGCGCCGGTGCGGAGCGGGGACCTGTGCACGCCTACATGGCCCAGTGCCCGTCCGCCCACCGTGGGTCGCCACGAGGCGTCGAGGTCAAGGCAGAGACGGATAGGAGCGGCGGGTGTTGCTTCCTGCAGGGCGGCCGCCATCCACTCCAACTGCTCAGTGGAGTCCACCATCAGCGTGATGCGGGCGCAGGCCACGGGATCTGCGGCCAGGGCCTGAACGGCCTGCGCGTTGGCAGTTGGGTACCCCACCACAATGTCCGTGAAGGCATTCGAGGGGTCGGACGCCAGCCACAAAGCCTCGGGCAGCGTAAAGCCGAGGATTCCGGAGAAGCCGGGCTGGGCCAATACTGCCCGCAGCACGTCCTTGTTGCGGATGGATTTGCTGGCAATGCGAATAGGCTTCCCTGCTGCGCGTCTTAGGAGCGAGCCCGTGTTGAAGGCGAGAGCCTGGACATTCAAAACCGCAAGCGGCGCGGGAAGTTTGGTGCACGCGGCATCGGCCAAGGCCCAGATGTCCGACGGCGCCGGGCCACCGCCGCGACCGTCCGCAAGAGCTGCCGCCGGCAGCTTCACGAGCCCCTCCGGAACGGCGAATTCCTCTGAAGTTCCAGTCAACTGCGTCACGAGCAACCTCCTGTGGGTGATCTTGAATTCCACTCTGTCATATGTGACCGGCCGAAAGGGTTCGTTGCGGGGACGACTTTTTCCCCTGCATTACGCCACCTTTGACCCCTTTGCGCGGGGCGGTTGTGCGGGGCGGCTTGACGTGCCTTGTTGAACCCGCAATAGTCACAAGTACAAGCCGCGAAGGGGAGGCGCCACGGCGTTTTTGTACCCTCCGGCATAGAGGTATGAGGAGGCGCAGCATGAGCAGCTCAGAAGAATCAACGCAGGGCTCCACGCCCGAGCAGGTCCCCAGTCCCACGGGAATCGTGGTGGGGATCGACGGGTCCGAGCAAAGCAACTGTGCCTTGATTTGGGCAGCCCGGGAAGCTGAAACCCGTAAGGTTCCGCTACATTTGGTCACCGCCTACACCGTCCCCATCTTTGCCGCTTCAGGGCTCGACGGCGGTTACGCCACCGTGGACGACGACGTCATTCGCCAGGGTGCCGAGGCTGTCCTGCGAGAGTCCGCCGCCAAGGTTTCCCATCTAGATATCCAGATGGACGCGCGGGTTGAAAACGGTGACGCCGCCGGCGTCCTGTTGGAACTCAGCGAAACCGCTGAACTGCTGGTCTTCGGCTCGCGTGGCCGCGGCGGATTCATTGGCCGCCTCCTTGGCAGTGTTAGCACGGCACTGCCGGCCCATGCCAAGTGCCCCACTGTAACCATCCCGCTCAAATGTGCGGCACGGCTGAATGAAGGAACAGTCGAAGCTGAAAAGGTTGAAAAAGTCATTGTCGTAGGCGTTGACGGCTCCGATCAGGCCAGGTATGCCGTGCTGGTTGCCGCCGAGCAGGCCGAGCGCTCTGGCAGCAGCCTGCACATCATTTGTGCTGTGCAGCCCTACACCGGAACACTTGCCTGGATGCCGGCACCGGTGGATCGCGAAGCCTTGTTTGCAGAAATTCAGATCCAGTTGGACGCCGGAGAAAAGTGGCTGCGCAGCCACTTCCCGAAGCTGCCCATCAAGGTTGAACTTCTTGAAGGATCAGCAGTTGATGCACTCGTGACGGCCTCGGAGACGGCCGAGCTAGTGGTCATGGGAACGCGCGGACGTGGCGGATTTGCGGGAATGATGCTGGGTTCCACGACGGACGGTGTGCGCCACCATGCCAAGGGCCCCATCATGGTTGTCCGGGACCGGGAAGATCCGCGCCAGGGCGACCGCTCGGCGTTTGGCCCGCTGCTGCAGGCATAATCTGACACGGCTGCGCTAAATCAGCGCAGCCGTAGCGGTTTAGTACCGGGCAGCGTAGGGGTAAAGGCTCATGGTGGGCATGTTCACCAAGTTCGTGACGGCAATGGGGTATCCGTAATACAGAGCCTGCACCACCTGGTTGTTGCCGATGTAGATGGCAATATGACCAAATTGGCCGGATCCGTTGTCGTCGAAGACCAGTAGATCGCCGTAGCGCATCTGGGACAGCGGAACGCGTGTTGGCGCGGCCCAGAATTGGTCGGTGCCTTGGCGCGGCACGGAGATGCCGGCCGCGGCAAATGCCTGTTGGACCAATCCTGAGCAGTCAAAGGCTGTGGGTCCGTTGCCACCCCACTGGTATGGCCCGCCAATTTTTGACATGGCGTAATTGACCATGACCTGCGTGTAGGAGCCCGACGGCGGCTGCACGGGTGCGGGGGCCGGCGGGGTGGGCTTCGGCGCAGGTGCAGGTGCGGGAGCCGGTGCTGGCGCCGGTGTGACCGGCTTCGGTGTTGACGGCTTGGGGACCGTCACGGGTGGCGTTACAGGCTTCGGAGCAACGGCCACGGGCGGCGTGACCGGCTTGGTTGCGGGCTGCGCCGCGGCAGGAGGCTGGGTGGGCGTCGGAGCATCGGCAGAGGCCGCGATCCGTTGCTTCAGCGCTTCTTCCTGTGCTTTCCTTGCCAACTCGTCTACGCGGGCGCCTTCGAGTGCAACGGTCGTGTTGTGCAATGTGGCCAATCGCTGCAGCAGTGTGCTGCGCTGGGCCTCGTTTTCGGCAACGATCGCCGCTTGGGCGTCTGCGGCGGCCTGCGCCTGGGTGTGTGAGGCTTCTGCGGCCGCGATGGCCTCATCGGCTGCCTTGCTGGCTTGGTCCGCCTGGGCCTGCAGCGCGGTCGATGTTGCGGCCGTTGCCGCGGCGGTGTCGAAGGTATGGGCGCGGCTGGCGCTCAACGCCATCAGGGTGGAGGCCTGATACATGGCATC
>JBKKBD010000146.1:0-6124 GCA_046714315.1 Specibacter sp. | reverse complement strand
GGAATGATGGCCGTGGCCCCGATGGCCGCGCCGCCGGTGCCGACGCCGTTGAGGAAGTCACGTTCCAACCGCTGGCTGAGCTCGTAGGCAGTTGCGTGCGGGTAGCGTTTGCGCAGGCGCCGCAGATTGGCCAGCACCAGAGGGCGCTGGACTTCAACTGCCTTGAGCAGCATGTTGTGGATGGCGGGCGTGGGCTTACCCTGTTTATCAAAAGCCGCGTCAGCAGCTATCTTGACCGCCGGATTGGTCTTGACGCCCGATCGTGCAAAACCGGGACCAGGCGGCATTCCTACGTGGTTAAGGTCTTTGCTTGCCATAAATTCTCCCTGCAGAGTCTGTGCTTCAAGGGTAACCGTCAATTCTGAGCGGAGCCCGTCGTTCACTGTAGGGGGAACCTTTCACAGTCGAGAAGACCGTTCAGAAACCACAGCGGCAGCTTAGCCTGCGAGCGCAACGGGAGGGCCGGCGTCGTGCTTCGTTTTGGGGCTAAAGAGTCGGGCGCGGAGGGCAAGGAAGAGAAAAACCATGCCCGCACTTAGGAAAATGTGGCCGAGCCCGGCGATCCCGGGGATGGCGGCAGAGACGTCGGTACTGCCGTTGACTTGGAGCATGCCGTGGACGACCATGATGGCCGCGGTGAGGACCAGGCCGGCGTTGTACGTCCAGAAGAACCAGCCGAACAGTCGTGATTTGCTCAACGAGAACAGCTTTTCCAGAATCAGAACTATCAACAGCACAATGAACCCGAGGGTGAGCAGATGCGTGTGGACCACCGAGAGTTGGGTGGCTCCGGAGAAATCCTTGCCCTTGGTGAACTCGCGGTAGAACAATCCGGAGAGCACGCCAATGACCATGTAGGTGAATGCTGCATAAAAGAGCTTTTTCAAGAGGTGACCTTAGCTACGGGCCCCATTTGCGGGCCTTTATATCCAGCCTAAGGACGGAGCAGGCCCGGGCCATCAACCATTTGGTTGACTTCCGGCCTGCACCCTACCCGCTTGGCACAAACGAGCCGGGCACCTGTCCGGTCAAGAAAGATGACACGTCGGCGAGCTCGTCGGAACGGGTGTTGTGACCCATGTCCGCATAGCTGGCGGAAGAAAGATCCGTGTTGCTTGCGAGCCAATCAGCGGTGAAGGTCGTGGCGTCCTCGTTGATGACTAGGTCGCCAGGATCGCGCGCCCAAAAGAACGGTATCCGGCGCTCCAATGGCTCCATGGTGGCAAGGAGTTCATTGTCCAGTACAAAGCCGGACAACCCCACGCCCGCCGTGAACGTCTGCGGCCGGAGCCGGATGAGGGTGGTGGCCATGGCCATGCCCTGCGAGTAGCCCAGCACGGATACGCTGCTGAACTTGTGGCGGGCCACTGCCGTGTCGAGCCAGCCAAGGACCGCTGAAGCGGCACCCACCACCTCGGCAAAGTCGTTGTTGAGGAAGTAGTCAAGCAGGAACCAGCCGTAGTCACCTGATATGTCCTTCGGTGCCCGCGGCGCCGCGCAGGTGAACCCCTTCGGTAGCTTCGCAAACAACTCGCCCATGCGGTTCTCATCAGAACCATAACCATGCAGCATCAACAGCAGCGGGGTACCCGCACGTTCATTCTCCGGCCGGGACCACAAAACCGTATCCATGGCCCAAGACTACCCATCAGGGCCACCTCGACTCGCATGGTTGGCATCACGTTAACCCGCGGTTCAACCAAACATCTCCTTTTCGTTTTCCGAGACTGCCATTGTGGGCGCAACGCACACATCGATGGAAGGTTTGCCATGAACGATCTGAAGAAACTTTTGCCCATGCTCGGCCACACACGTGGAAAGCGCAGCGCCGTGACCTGTGGGCTCAAGTGTGACAACGCCTGTTCCAAGGCCGTGTGCAACACCTCCGCCAACAACTACTTCCGTGACATCGCCTCCACCGAATTCTCGCGCCGTTCGGCGCTTGGCATTGGCCTGGCCGGCGCGCTGAGTGCAGCAGTTATGGTCCAGGGCCAAAACGGCAAGGGAAACCAGGGCCAGAACGGCGTTGGCAACAGTGGCAAGGGCGGCAAGTTTGCCTTCGAGCCGATCCGGCCTGTGGACGCGTCCGTGGATACCTTCAATGTCCCCGAAGGTTTTAGCTGGTCTCCGATCATTCGCTGGGGCGATCCGATCTTCAAGGACGCAGCCGATTTTGACTTCGCCAACCAGAGTGCTGCCGCACAGGCCGGCCAGTTCGGTTACAACAACGACTACCTGGAGATCCTGCGCCAGCCCAACGGCAAGAAGGGCCTGCTGGTTTGCAACCACGAGTACGTGAACCCGCAGATCATGTTCCCGGCAGCCCCGGCTTCGGCCGCCGAGGAAGCCGAGCGCCGCAACATCTTCCGCAACGCCGTCGGCATGACCGTGGTGGAGCTGGAGCGCAGCAAGAAGGGACAGCCGTGGGGCTACGTCCGTGGCGGCGAGCTGAACCGCCGCATCACCATGGATACCGAATTTGAACTTACCGGCCCGCTGGCCGGATCGGACTTCGTCAAGACCGCGGCCGATCCCACCGGCACCAAGGTGTTCGGCACCTTGGGTAACTGCGCTGGCGGCACCACCCCTTGGGGCACCATCCTTTCCGGCGAGGAGAACTTCAACGGTTTCTTCCGCACCAACGGAAGCAGCGCGGAAGATCGCCGTTACGGCTTGGGCAACAGTGCCACCGGCATGGGTTGGGAGCTTGAGGACCCCCGCTTCGATGCTCGCGGCGAGGATTACCGCAACGAACCCAACCGCTTCGGCTACATCGTGGAGATCGATCCGGAAAACCCGAGCTCCACCCCGAAGAAGCACACAAGCCTTGGCCGTTTCAAGCACGAGGGCGCCAACGTCATCATCGCCGACAACGGCAAGGTGGTTGCCTACTCCGGTGATGACGAGCGCTTCGATTACCTGTACAAGTTCGTGTCCAAGAACAAGTACAAGAAGAACAACAAGGCCCACAACATGACGCTGCTGACCGAGGGCGATCTCTTCGTTGCACAGTTTGCCGGCAACTCGGCCGCGGAAATCGACGGCTCCGGCACGGTTCCCGCCGATGGCTCCTTCGATGGTTCCGGTATCTGGCTGCCCTTGGTTGTCGGTGGCAAGAGCGCCATTTCGGGTATGAGTGTCCAGGAGGTCCTGGTCTACACGCGTCTGGCCGCCGACAAGGCCGGTGCCACCAAGATGGACCGCTGCGAAGACGTCCAGCCGAACCTTCAGACCGGCAAGGTTTACGTGGCCTGCACCAACAACACCAAGCGCGCGCTCCCCGGACAGGCGGCTGCCGACGAAGCCAACCCTCGCGCCGAGAACCGTGATGGCCACGTTGTGGAGATCACCGAAACTCGCGGGGATTCAACGGCAACGACGTTCAACTGGAACCTGCTGCTGCTCTGTGGTGATCCTGCAAAGAACACGCAGACCTACTTCAGCGGTTTCCCGGCCGACAAGGTTAGCCCCATCTCCTGCCCCGACAACCTTGCCTTCGACACCCAGGGAAACCTGTGGATTTCCACCGATGGCGCGCCTTCGGTCATCGGCTACAACGACGGCCTGTTCAAGGTTGGTTTGGAAGGTGCCAACCGCGGCAACGTCCAGCAGTTCGCCTCCATGCCGCGCGACGCCGAGACCTGCGGACCGATCGTCCACGACGACGAATCCATGGTGTTCGTCGCCGTACAGCACCCGGGCGAGGACGGAACCTACGGCGCACACAGCTCCTTCTTCCCCGACTACGTGGCTCAAGGTGCGACGCCGGCTCCCGGCCAGGTGCGCGCGCCCCGCCCGTCGGTTGTCCAGATCTTCCAGGAGAGCTGACACTAGGAAAACCCAGCTTCACCACACTCCGGCCCGCACATGCGGGCCGGTTTGTTTTTAAGGGGCGGAACTCGCCCACCGGAATTCAATCTTTGTTTATGTGGGAACTACGTTGACAAACAAAGATAAACACAGATAGAGTCGTATAAATCAACATCTTGTGACACCCGTCACGCACCAGAGTCGCTGCGGAAGGACCGCCATGTTTGCTGAAGAACGGCAACGTCGAATTGCCGAACTTGTCGCCGCCCAGGGCCGCGTCAGCGTCCATGAACTGGCCGAACTTTTCTCCGTCACCCAGGAGACCGTCCGCCGCGATCTGGCCACCCTCGAGGAATCCGGCCAGCTGCGCCGGGTCCACGGCGGGGCCGTTGGCACCGACCGGCTCACTCGCTCCGAACTGAGCCTTAGCGAACGCCAGAGCCAGCGTCTGGATGAGAAGCAGCGCATTGCCGCCGCGGCGATCACCCTCGTCCCAAACGCCCCAACGGCCTCGATCCTGCTTGATTCGGGAACCTCCACGGCCGCCCTTGCCGAGCTTCTTTCCAGCTGGACTCCAGCCAACGCCGGCGACGAACTGCTCGTCATCACCAACTCGCTGCCCACCGCGGCGTCACTGAGCAACAACAAGCACCTGCTGTTGGACATTGTTGGCGGCCGCGTTCGTGGCCTGACCAGCGCGGTGGTAGGTGCACGTGCCACCGAACAGCTCGGCGCGCTCCGCCCGGACATCGCGTTCATTGGCACCAACGGCATCCACTCCGATTTTGGCCTGAGCACTCCCGACCCCGTTGAGGCTGCAACCAAGACCGCCATGGTCCGGGCCGCCCGGCAGGTTGTGGTCCTCGCTGACGCCTCAAAGCTCGGCACCGAAACTCTTGTCCGCTTCGCAACCCTTGAGGAGATCGACACCTTGATCACCACCTCCGCACCGTCCACCGAACTTGCCGCCGCGTTGTCCGCCGCGGGCGTTGAGGTCGTGGTCGCATGATTTTGACACTGACCCCCAACCCGAGCCTTGACCGCACCATCGAGCTGGCGGGAGTGCTTGCGCGCGGCGAAGTTCAGCGCGCCACGGCAGCTTCTCAGCACCCCGGCGGCAAGGGCGTGAACATTGTCCGAGCCTTGTCGGCGTCGAACATCGAGTCGCTGGCGCTGCTCCCCGGCGACGCGGATGACGCCGTCGTCCGTGCCCTGTCAGCGGAGAATATTCCCCACCTGACCCTGCCCATCGGCGCGGCACTGCGCAGCAACGTTGCCATTACCGAACCCGATGGCACCACCACCAAGGTCAATGAGCCCGGCCCCGAGCTGACCCCCGCACAGCTTGCCGAGCTGCTGGCGCTCACGGTTGAGAAGTCCGACGGCGCGGCCTGGCTTGTGCTGGCAGGCTCACTGCCGCCGGGCGTTCCGGCCGATTTTTACGCCCACGTCATCGACGCTGTGCGTAGTGCCTACGGCACCAAGGCCCCCAAAATTGCTGTTGATTCCTCCGGTGCACCCCTGCTGGAGAGTCTGCGTTCGGCTCCGGATCTCATCAAACCCAATGGTGAGGAACTTGCCGAGCTGACAGGCACCTCAAACGGTCAGGATCTCGAATCCAACCCGGTATTGGCCGCCAACACCGCTTCAGCTCTGGTTCGCCAGGGCGTTGGTGCGGTCCTTGCCACCCTAGGCTCCAAGGGTGCCGTTCTGGTGACCAAGGATGGTAGCTGGCACGGCAACGGCCCGGCCATCGAGGCCAAAAGTACAGTCGGCGCGGGCGATTCAGCCTTGGCCGGATATCTGTTGAGCACCCTACGCGGCGATCCCGCGCAGGCCTGCTTGCAGCAAGCAGTGGCCCATGGGGCGGCCGCAGCTTCCCTCCCAGGAACCATGGTTCCCTCCGTTGAACAAACCAACCCCGCCGCGGTCCTCGTGACTGCACTGGCCTGAAGCCGAAGAGACCTAAAATGACCACTCTTATCAACACCGATCTGGTGCTCCTTGATGCCAATCTCGGCACGGACACCACCAGCGTTATCCGCAAGCTGGCCGAGCTCGTCACCGAGACCGGCCGCGCCTCCGCCGTGGAGGGTCTCTTTGCCGATGCCCTGGCCCGCGAACAAAAGACGGCCACGGGCGTTCCCGGTGGCATTGCGATTCCGCATTGCCGCTCCGAGGCTGTCCTTGAACCTACGTTGGCCATGGCCCGCCTGAACCCGGCTGTGGACTTCGGCGCCAAGGACGGCCCGGCAGACATTGTGTTCTTCATTGCTGCCCCGGCTGGCGCCGACAACGCGCACCTGAAATTGCT
>JBKKBD010000145.1:0-3235 GCA_046714315.1 Specibacter sp. | reverse complement strand
CTTTGGCCGCGAACCATTCGTGGCACAACTATAGAAGTAACCGGCATGAAAATTCATGCCCCCAGTTGAGTAAGAGGTAGAGAGTGACATCCCGACCATCCCCATCGCCCAGCAGGCCGGTCAGGCCTAAACGCCGCAGCGCGCTCATGCCCACCATCATCGTGGTGGCCGCATTGGTGGTGGCCCTGCTGATCTTCTCTGGGGCCTATACCGAACTGCTGTGGTTCAACCAGATTGGCTTCACAGAAGTCTTCTGGACCGAACGTATTGCAAAGTTGCTGATCTTCCTTGCAGCGTTCCTGGTCATGGGGGTCGGAGTCTATTTCTCGATCCGTGTGGCCTACAAGGCCCGGCCCGTCTACGCCCCCGACGGTGCGCGTGAGGACAACCTCAACCGCTACCAAATGCAGCTTGAACCCGTGCGCCGCGTGGTCATGATCGGTATTCCGGTTGTCTTTGGCCTGTTCGCCGGAACAGCCGCCATGGCCCAGTGGGAAAAGGTCATGCTGTTTTTGTACCGCGTACCCTTTGGCTCCACCGACCCGGAGTTTGGCCTCGACATCGGCTTTTATACGAACACCTTGCCGTTCCTTGGTTTTGTGGCGGGCATGCTCATCAGCGCCACCGTGATTGCCTTTATTGCCGGGTTGCTCACTCACTACCTCTACGGCGCCATCCGCCTGACCGAACGCGGTGTCTTCGCCTCGCGCGCTGCCCAGATCCACATTTCCATTCTGGCTGGATTCTTCCTGCTGCTCCTTGGTGCGAACTTCTGGCTTGGCCGTTTTGAGACTCTGCAGGACAACAGCGGCTACCGTGCCGGTGCAATGTTCACCGACGTCAACGCGGTGATCCCCACCAAGGCCATCCTGGCTGCGGCTGCCATTATCGTGGCCATCCTATTCATCGTTGCGGCCTTCATCGGCAAGTGGAAACTCCCGCTGATTGGCACCGGCGTGCTCGTTGTCACGGCCATCGTGGCCGGCGGAATCTACCCGTGGGCTGTCCAGGAATGGCAGGTGAAGCCCTCACAGGGATCCAAGGAAGCGGCGTTCATTGACCGCAACATCGAAATGACCCGGGATGCCTATGGTCTGACAGACATGGAGGTCACCCCTTACAACGCAACGGTTGACGTGGAAGCCGGAGCACTGAGGCAAGATGCCGACACGGCAGCCAACATCCGACTCCTGGATCCAAACCTGCTCTCGGCCACCTTCCGCGAGCTGGAGCAGTACCGCCCCTACTACGAGTTCCCCAAGACGCTCAACGTTGACAGGTACACCATCGACGGCAAGGTCCAAGATGCCGTACTTGCCGTCCGTGAGCTCAACCCCCAGGGACTGAACCCCGCACAGCAGAACTGGTACAACCAGCACCTGGTGTACACCCACGGTTACGGTGTGGTGGCTGCTTATGGCAACACCGTCACCTCGGACGGTAAACCGGAATTCATGCAGAAGGGTGTTCCTTCCGAGGGCGAGCTGGGTACCGACACCAGCTATCAGCCACGCATCTACTTTGGCCAGTCCATGACCGATTACTCCCTCGTGGGCGCCCCGGAAGGCACGGCTCCCATTGAACTGGACCGCCCGCAGGGCACGACGGCGGCTGAAGCCAAGGACAGTGGCGGTGCCGAATCATTGACAACGTTCGCCGGTGACGGTGGCCCCAACGTGGGCAACTGGTTCAACCGCATCATGTATGCACTGAAGTTCCAGTCGACTGACCTGTTGCTGACAAATGGTGTCAACGAAAATTCGCAGATCCTCTACGATCGCACCCCGGCGGAACGTGTGTCCAAGGTTGCCCCGTATCTGACCCTTGACGGCAATCCCTACCCGGCCATCGTTGACGGGAAGGTCAAGTGGATTGTTGATGGCTACACCACCAGCTCCGCCTACCCGTACTCCCAACAGCAGCAGCTACAGGAAGCCACCACGGATTCCTTGACCGCAGCTGGCGGCCCCGCGGCACTTCCGAACGCATCCGTGAACTACATCCGCAACTCGGTCAAGGCCACCGTTGATGCCTATGACGGTTCGGTTGACCTCTTTGCCTGGGATACCGCGGATCCCATCTTGAAGACGTGGCAGAAGGTGTTCCCCACCAGCGTCAAGCCATTGACAGAAATGTCGGCAGATGTCATGTCGCACGTTCGCTACCCGGAAGATCTCTTCAAGGTCCAACGTGAACTGCTCGGCCAGTACCATGTCACGGATCCCGACAAGTTCTTCGCCAACACCGAGGCATGGTCAGTCCCGGACGATCCCACCACAAAGGCCGTTGACAAGCAGCCGCCGTATTACCTGTCACTGAAAATGCCGGGCGCTGACAAGACCGCGTTCTCCCTGACAACCTCATTCATTCCGCAGGAGGTTGCCGGGACGGACTCGCGCAACGTGTTGTACGGCTTCATGGCCGCCAACGGCGATGCCGGGAACGTCAAGGGCGTCAAGAGCCCCGACTACGGGAAGCTGCAGCTGCTGGAGCTGCCCGTGGACACGCAGGTTCCCGGACCGGGCCAGGTACAAAACAAGTTCCAGACCGACCCCACGGTCTCGAACGAGTTGAACGTGTTGACCCTTGGTCAATCCGAGGTCAAGAACGGCAACCTGCTCACGCTGCCCATGGGCGGTGGGCTGCTATATGTCCAGCCGGTCTACCTGCAGTCGACCGGTTCGACGTCGTACCCCACCCTGCAGCGAGTGCTGGTGGCGTTCGGTGACAAAATTGGCTTCGCGGCCACCTTGGATGAAGCCCTGGACCAGCTCTTCGAAGGCGACTCCGGTGCTGCAGCCGGGGACGCCGGTGTAGACAAGGTGCCAGATGCGGGAGGTGCTCCTTCAGGCGGGTCAACACCACCAGCGGCCGGTGACAATGCGGCGCTGTCCAAGGCGCTCACTGACGCCAGTGCCGCCATCAAGGAAGGCCAGGCTGCACTGGCCAAGGGCGATTTCACCGCTTATGGCTTAGCGCAGAAGAAGCTCGAAGCTGCCATCACGGCGGCCGTTGCGGCTGAAGGTGCGGCGCCGGCAACGGCTGCACCCACGGCGACACCGACGCCGACCGCGGCGCCCTAGCTCCGGCGTCGTGCTTGCGTAGGAGGGGCCCAGTTCAATCGCGGCTGGGCCCTTCCTGCGCGTAGGAGATGAACGTCACGTGCCCTCAGTTTGTCCCAAGGGTTAATGGACGGTAAAGTAATAATCACATCGCGGGGTGGAGCAGTTCGGTA
>JBKKBD010000144.1:0-8360 GCA_046714315.1 Specibacter sp. | reverse complement strand
ATCCTGGACGTACTCGATCCCCGAACTCGAGCAAGAGCCGACGAACTGGCCAACCGCGTCTGGGTCAACGCGCTTCCCGTCGCTTCGCGCGCGATCAGGTCAGCACTAGAGGAAGCGATGGTCGAGCAGCGAGTAGTCCGCATTCGCTTCACTTCGAGAGACGGCACCACGACCACCCGCGACGTCGAACCTGTGCTGTTCGCCTCCACCAACGGCCAATGGTACCTAGTTGGGTGGTGCCGACTGCGCGACGCAATGCGATGGTTTACCGTCTCGCGCATCGAACGGGCCAACGCAACCAAGACGGCCTGTAGTGGCCACACCATCCACGAGGTTGGAGTACCCCCGGCGAACGCTAGACCGGTGCACGGTCGGGGCGCGTGAATCCCTGGCGTAACATGTTCGGTCGATTTCCATGGCGACCACTCCTATATCGGGAACCGTCGCTTGGCAACCGAACTGAATGGTGAAGGCCGAGTGGTTCGATAAGCCTGGTGGAGAGCCCGTGGCACTGAGTGAGTCTGATTTATTATGGCCGGAAGTGGCGGCACAATGGGCGAAGTGCATCCGAAGCGTAATAACATCAACGGTCGCGACGGACGGGCACGCTGAACTGACATCGAACACTGGCCTGGTTGCCAAACCGGCGCTGATCCTCCAAATGGCCGGCAATGCTCAATCTATCTCGGATGTCATCGTGCCCGAGTAGTCATTTCGAAGACGTTCGGTCTAAATGCTCGGCCGCACCGCTTGGCAGAGAGACATGCCCACAGTCCCGCAA
Source organism: Specibacter sp. (assembly GCA_046714315.1). Taxonomy (GTDB): domain Bacteria; phylum Actinomycetota; class Actinomycetes; order Actinomycetales; family Micrococcaceae; genus Specibacter. The sequence continues at coordinate 7,579 of JBKKBD010000144.1, read as the reverse complement.
TCCGGTCCACCTCTGGGACCTTGAACCACCCAACTTAGAAGTGGCGGTGAGATCGATGATGCTGTCCGCAGGGGAACGCTTACTGGGACGGCCTACTAATCGACCTTGACTTGGAGTGCACTTCAAGTTTTAGGCTTACCGTATGGCAACAAATGATGCACTCACTCGCCAGGAATTGATTCTGACAATCGCCGAAGTTTCTGAGCGAACCAAACTCTCGACTGACACCTTGCGCTATTACGAAAAAGCAGGATTGATCGAGAGAGTTGGGCGCACGACGGGAAACCAGCGCCGTTACGCGTCTGCGGACCTCGCCTGGCTCGAATTCCTTCTTCGTCTTCGAGAAACAGGGATGTCGATTGCCGACATGCAGCGCTTCGCGCGACTACGCGCTGCGGGAGACCAAACCATACCCGACAGAATCACCTTGCTGCATGATCATGCCCAAGTGCTCGACAGTCACATCGGGGCCCTCCAACAGAACGCACTCGCGTTAGATGAAAAAATCGCGCATTACGAACAACAACTGAACTCAGAGACTAAGGAGAACAAAAGATGAACACCGAGACCACCGCACGGAAATTGTCCAACTCTCGTGAGGAGTCGTTCGCACGCGGGATGGAAACGCTGACCGCAATCGACGGTCCGGGAGGGCAGAGAGTTATCGATTCTTTGGCCGATATCTCACCGGAACTCGGGCATCAGGTCGTCGCCTGGGGATTTGGGGAGATTTATGTACGACCCGGTCTTGCCCCACGTGACCGTCAACTGGTTACCCTCGGTATGCTGACCGCACTGGGCGGCTGCGAGCCCCAGCTTGATGTGCATATTAACGCCGCACTCAACGTAGGACTCACAACCGATGAGATCGTGGAAGCGCTCCTTCACTCAGCGGTCTACTGCGGTATGCCCAAGGCCCTCAATGCCACGTTCGTAGCCAAGAAGGTCTTCGGCGAACGCGGTTTGCTCAAGGCACAAGCCGTCTAGCTTTTCCACGCCCGTAGCTGCCCAAAATTACGACAGGCTCAGTTCAACCGTCCGTATGCCGATCCCTTACCGGCCAGACCGAGACGGTCTTCAGTCTTCAGGATGGAGGTCGTGGACTCGACCTGAGCAGGCATCGCAGGTCGGTTGTCAGCCCAGCTCGGCTCGGCGGCGAGGCTCGGCTCCGTACTCTGACCACCCGCCTGCGTAGAGACGGCCGCGGCCGAGTCCTGCATGCTCGAGAGCGAGAAGGTTGTGGCAGGCCGTGACGCCTGAGCCACAGTAGGAGATGACAGCAGTCGCGTCTTCGATCCCAACCTTCACAAACGCTCGTCGGAGCTCTGCGATCGGGCGCAGGCGTCCATCGGGGGCGAGGTTCCCACGGCACGGGACGTTCACCGCGCCAGGGATGTGTCCGGCTTGGGGATCGGTGGGCAGCTGGAGGCTTCCGTCGAAGCGGTCGGCATTGCGGGCATCGACGATGATCCCGGCAGCCCCTGCCGTGATGTCCTCAAGCTGGGCGAGACGGCCCTCGGGCCACGGGGACGGCGTGAAGGTCGCTGGCGTCGGCTTCACGGGCGTCGTCTCCAGTGGTCCCTTCCATGCGTCGATCCCGCCGTCGAGCAGCGCTGCCCTGTGCCCGAGCGCACGCAGCATCCACACGAGCCGCGCGGCGATGACTCCCCCCGCGTCGTCATAGGCGATGACGGTCGTGTCGTCGCCGATTCCCAGGGAGGACATTCCATGTGCGAACACTTCAGAGTCGGGAAGCGGGTTCAGTCCTTGTCGTCCCGAATTGCCCGACAGCCATGCGTCCAGGTCCACGAACACCGCACCTGGAAGATGCCCTCCGTCGTACGCTGCACGGCCCGACGCACCGTCGAGGTACCAGCGAACATCAGCGGTGACAACGCTACTTCGGTGCGCCTTGAGCCATCGGGCATCAACAAAGGGTGGGAGATCTTCTTGGGTTATCCGGCTGTCGTCCATACAATGCAGGCTAGTCGATGTGTCCATACTTTGAGCAAAAATGTTCCATGATGTGGACATTCTGCGAGGGATGCGGCGCACCACCGCAGGCGTCCCGTAAGCCGGTCCCTGACCGGTCAAAGTGGCCGCTGACAAGCGGTTTTGAACTGGTGCCAGATTGAGTGTTCCGTTTGCCCTGTCCGGTGATTCGTCGGGTGCGCGGGCGTCATATGACAAAGTCGTTAGCGCGACTTCAGATGCCTGTTGGGCACGGCGGCAGGTTTCCGCCAGCCCGCTCCGCTTCGTAACCAATGCTTATAGCTCTGCTGTTGTGGGTGGGTGTCAACGCTTTTCGTTCGAGGCTATTGACCATAGAAGTGGGACGATCGAAGGCCCTATTGCTGCCAGTATCTGCCCGGCCGCGTTTAGGAAAGTGAGCACCGCGGAATCTAGCCACTTTTTGTCGCTGAATCTTGAAAGGATGAGCGTCAAGTGCTGAAAATGATGACCAGAAACTCAGAAAAATTCTGCTGAATTCGATGAGTAAAAGATGGTTCGGGGCAGTTTTAGCCCCTCACAGGTCCTGATCTTTCGGGTATAACCGCAGGTCAGGGCCATATTGTGCCCCGGACTGGAATCGAACCAGCGACCAAGAGATTAGAAGGCTCCTGCTCTATCCGCTGAGCTACCGAGGCGCGGCCATAAATTACGGCCTCATCTAAATTATCAGGTTAATTCCGTGATCTCTTCCTCCACAGCCGGGTAAGCCTTTGTAGTTGTCTCCATTACGCACATTGCCACTACCGTCGCTCAGTTCGAAGGCGTTTGCTGGAAAGACGTCAACCCCGCCGCAGCAGCGGCCCGCAGAAAGGCAACGCAATGGCAAACACCATCACCATCAGGGGATTCGCAACGACCGGGATAGAGTTGCGAACCACCTCCACCGGCCTCGTTGTGGGCGATTTCCGCATGGGTTCCAATGAGCGCCGCCCGGATCCTGTCACTAATGTCTGGGCAGATGGTCCCACTAACTGGTTCCGTGTCCATGTTTTCCGGGCTCTGGCCCAAAATGCGGCCTCAAGCATTCACAAGGGTGACCGCATCATTGTGGTGGGCAAGCTCAAGATCAGCACCTACTTGCGCAAGGACGGGACCACCGGCACCAGTGTGGACATCGACGCTGAAACCATCGGGCCGGATCTTCAGCTTGGCACCGCTCACTACGTCCGCGTCGCCAGTGCCCATCCTGCCGGTCGCGATTCTTCAAGGAACGACGCCGATCCCTCCATCGTGTCGCCACTCAATTCTGGGGGTGGGGGCGAGGACGGGCCCCTTCTTGACGGCTCTTCCGATCGGGGCGATGGGGACGGAGAGAACTACGACGTTGGTGATCAGGGTGCGGTTCCGGAGCATTCCGCGGGTCCAACGGATCCCGACGAAGCGGGGGAATCAGTGGGAGAAGATGAAATCTTAGACAGGACCACGGGTGAGCTCATCGCAGAAGACGCGCCCTTCTAGGGATCGTGGGCAAGTGCCCAGACCGTCGTGGCAGAATGGCGGGGTGACTTTGGAAAAGATGACATCCCGCCACCAGCCAAACAATGCGCGCATGAGCGTGCGTGCGATTGGCATGATGACTCTGTTGGCGATGTCCATGATTCTTGGCGGGTGCTCCTTGCTACCCACGGCACCAGCCACGGCTACCTCGAACCAGGGATCGGATACCACCTCCGTCGAGTCGGAAGGATCTCCCTCGACGCCCGCCAAGCCTGCAGACGAAAAGACGCCAGAGGCCAAGACGGCCGCGCAAGAATTGCAGGACAAGGTCAGGACTTCTCTGACAAGCCTTGCCGCTGGCACAAAGTCGCCCAACCGCGAACAAATGATGCAGGCCATGATCGAGGCCGGGGCGGTTCCGGAAAACGTCGAGATTTCTGTTGACATCACGCCAACCGGACTCGCCGTGGACGCGATTGAAACTGCAACGTTGGTCGCCAAGGAATGCGTTGTGGGACAGGTTCGCGATGGAGAAGTAGCCGTCACAATTCTCCCCGTTCTCTCATCCGGACGTTGCTTTGTGGGAGACGTTCACTAGCCAGGATTGATCCCGAACTACCGTGTTCCTCACTTTCATGGTCGCGAATGTGGGATATATGGCTGCACCCACTAACCTTGAGGGTATGGCGGAATTTATTTATACAATGTCCAATGCCCGCAAGGCTGTCGGCGAAAAACTCATTCTTGACAACGTAAGCATGTCTTTCTACCCGGGCGCCAAGATTGGTGTCGTAGGGCCCAACGGTGCTGGTAAGTCCACCATCTTGAAGATCATGGCTGGCTTGGACACTCCCTCCAACGGTGATGCTCGCTTGAGCCCCGGCTACACAGTGGGCATTTTGCTCCAGGAGCCGCCGCTGAACGAGGAAAAGACCGTTCTCGGTAACGTCCAAGAAGGCGTTGGCGAGATCTACGCAAAGATCACCCGTTACAACGAGATCTCCGAGGAAATGTCCAGCCCCGATGCTGACTTTGACTCGCTTCTGGAAGAAATGGGCAAGCTGCAGGAAGCCATTGACGCCGCTGACGCTTGGGACATCGACTCCCAGCTGGAGCAGGCCATGGACGCTCTTCAGTGCCCGCCGGGAGATTCAGACGTCACCGTCCTCTCTGGTGGTGAGCGCCGTCGCGTTGCCCTGTGCAAGCTCCTGCTACAGAAGCCGGACCTGTTGCTCCTCGATGAGCCCACTAACCACTTGGACGCTGAGTCCGTTAACTGGTTGGAACAGCACCTGAAGAGCTACGCCGGTGCCGTTCTCGCCGTGACCCACGATAGGTACTTCCTTGACCACGTGGCCGAATGGATCGCTGAAGTAGACCGCGGTCACCTGTACCCCTACGAGGGCAACTACTCCACTTACCTGGAGAAGAAGCGCGCTCGTCTGGAGGTCCAGGGCAAGAAGGATGCCAAGCAGGCCAAGCGCCTCACCGAAGAACTCGAGTGGGTACGCTCCAACGCCAAGGGCCGCCAGACCAAGTCCAAGGCTCGTTTGGCCCGCTACGAGGAAATGGCCGCTGAAGCCGACCGTACGCGCAAGCTTGACTTCGAAGAAATTCAGATCCCGCCGGGCCCGCGTCTCGGTGGCATTGTGCTCGAAGCCGACAACTTGAAGAAGGGCTTCGGCGACCGTGTGCTGATCGACGGCCTGAGCTTCACGTTGCCCCGCAACGGCATTGTTGGCGTCATCGGCCCGAACGGTGTTGGTAAGTCCACACTTTTCAAGACCATCGTTGGCCTTGAAGAGCTCGACGGCGGAAACCTCAAGGTTGGCGATTCGGTCAAGATTTCCTACGCCGACCAGAGCCGTGGAGGCATCGACCCGGACAAGACCCTATGGGAAGTTGTTTCCGATGGTCTGGACTTCATCCAGGTCGGTCAGGTTGAAATGCCTTCACGCGCCTACGTTGCAGCCTTCGGTTTCAAGGGTCCGGACCAGCAGAAGAAGGCAGGTGTGCTCTCCGGTGGTGAGCGCAACCGCCTGAACTTGGCGCTTACCCTGAAGCAGGGTGGAAACCTGTTGCTTTTGGATGAGCCCACTAACGACCTCGACGTGGAAACCCTCAGCAGCCTGGAAAACGCGCTGCTGGAATTCCCCGGCTGTGCCGTCGTGGTATCTCACGATCGTTGGTTCCTGGACCGAGTCGCTACCCACATCCTCGCCTACGAAGGCACCGATGAGAACCCCGCCAACTGGCACTGGTTCGAGGGTAACTTTGATTCCTACGAGGAAAACAAGGTTGAGCGCTTGGGCGCCGATGCGGCACGTCCGCACCGTGTTACCCACCGCCGCCTGACCCGCGACTAACCTCTCGGGCACGTAGGTTCAACAAGAATGGCCGGTCTCCTCACGGGGACCGGCCATTCTTGTGCCTGCGGTGGCACGTAGTCAGGCCTCGATCGTGAGCAACAGTTCCGTGGCAAACACTTAGTGATTCTCCGATAATTGAACGATGCCCGGTCTTTTTCGCGAGAAGGCTCTTATGCTGGGGAAATGTCAGAGACAAAAGCCAAGCCAAAGGTCCATCGCTGGGTATTCTGGCCAGCGGCCTCGATAGTCCTCGTTTTCGCATCTTTTGCCATGATTGCTCCCGGCACCGCTGAGGCCCTGTTTTCCGGGATCCAAGGCACCATTGTGGGCTACTTCAACTGGTACTACGTGCTCCTGGCTACTGCCTTGGTGATCTTTTGCCTGTGGCTCGGCTTCGGCAAGTTCGGTGACATCAAGCTGGGCAAGGACGACGACGTACCCGAGTTCTCGCTCGGATCATGGTTTTCCCTGCTCTTCGCCGCTGGTATGGGAATCGGCCTGGTGTTCTACGGTGTCAGTGAGCCCTTGAGTCACTTTGCCTCGCCCAAGCCCGGCACCACCGGCAGCCCCGGCGATCTCGCCCAGCATGCCCTCTCGCAGACATTCCTCCACTGGGGCGTGCATGCCTGGTCGATTTACGTGGTCATCGGCCTGGCGCTGGCCTACGCCATCCACCGACGCGGCCGGCCGGTATCGATCCGCTGGACGCTTGAACCTCTGCTCGGGCGGAGGGTGCACGGTGGACTGGGCAACCTGATTGACGTCGTTGCACTTGTTGGCACGATCTTTGGTGTGGCCACCTCGCTGGGACTCGGCGTGCTGCAAATCAGCGCCGGCCTAGAAAGTGCCGGCCTGATCACCTCCTCAATGTTCATTGACCTGGTCATCATTGCGGTGATCACCTGCTTCGTGTTGTTCTCCGTACTTTCTGGTGTGGGCAAGGGCATGAAGTGGCTCTCCAACACCAACTTGATCTTGGCCGGCATCTTCGTGGTCTTCCTGCTGATAGTGGGCCCCACCCAGTTCCTGCTGCGCAACTTTGTGCAGTCCACCGGCAACTATCTGCAAAATTTCCTTGGCATGGCCTTCAACGTCAGCGCCTTCTCTGGTGCCGAGGGAGAAGCCTGGCAGTCGACATGGACAACGTTCTATTGGGGCTGGTGGATCTCTTGGGCCCCGTTCGTAGGCATCTTCATCGCCCGAATTTCCAAGGGCCGCACCGTGCGCCAATTCGTGGCCGGGGTCATCTTGGTGCCCACACTGGTCACGCTCCTGTGGTTCAGCGTGCTGGGCGGCACCGCTCTGTACTCCGAACTCTCCGGCAAAGGCGGGCTGGTGGGCCCGGATGGCACGGTCGACACCTCCGGTGCCCTGTTTGCGATGCTGGATCAGGTTCCCGCCGGTGGGGTCCTCACCATCGGGGCGATCTTGATGATCGTGATCTTCTTCGTGACCTCCGCCGACTCGGGCGCGCTGGTGATGGGCATGATCGCCAGCGGGGGAGACGTGGAACCAAAGAACTGGATCCGCATTTTCTTTACTTTGGTCACGTCACTGCTTGCCAGCGCGTTGCTGCTGTCCGGTGGACTCGAGGCCCTGAAAACCGCAGCGATCATCATCGCATTGCCCTTCAGTGTGGTGCTTATCCTGATTTGCTGGTCCACCTACCGGGCGTTCTCCCGAGAGTCCCGCGCCTACGACAAGGCCAAGCGCCTGGCCTTCGTTGACCACATCGGGGATTTCTACGGCCTTGAGGTTGA
>JBKKBD010000143.1:0-3484 GCA_046714315.1 Specibacter sp. | reverse complement strand
GTCCGCTAGCCTAAGGGCATGACTTCTGCAAAAACTGTACGCAAGGCCGTTATTCCCGCAGCTGGTTTGGGAACACGTTTCTTGCCCGCAACCAAGGCAATGCCCAAGGAAATGCTGCCGGTGGTAGACAAGCCTGCCATCCAGTACGTCGTTCAGGAAGCCGTCAGCGCCGGGCTCACCGATGTCCTGATGATCACCGGACGTAACAAGCGCGCCCTGGAAGACCACTTTGACCGCGTTCCCGTCACGGAGCAGCTGCTGGAGGAAAAGGGCGATACCGATCGCCTCGCCGCCGTGCAGCACGCCACCGAACTGGGCGAAATCCACTACGTCCGCCAGGGTGACCCCAAGGGCTTGGGCCACGCAGTGTTGCGTGCCAAGACCCACGTCGGTGATGAGCCGTTTGCCGTGCTCCTTGGCGATGACCTGATCGACGAGCGCGATGAGCTCTTGACCACCATGATCGAGGTGCAGCAGCGCACCGGCGGTTCAGTGATCGCCCTGATCGAGGTTCCGAAGGACAAGATTTCCGCTTACGGCTGCGCCGATATGAGCGTTATTGAGGGCGAGAACTACGTTCGCGTCAACCATCTCGTGGAGAAGCCGTCGGTTGAAGAGGCTCCCTCCAACCTTGCTGTCATTGGCCGCTACGTCCTGCACCCGGCCGTGTTTGAGGTTCTTGAAAACACCCCTCCGGGACGTGGCAACGAGATCCAGCTGACGGATGCCCTGCAGACCCTTGCCACCATGGAAGGCGAAGGCGGCGGCGTGTATGGCGTTGTGTTCTCCGGCCGTCGCTACGACACCGGCGACAAGCTGAGCTACCTGAAGGCCGTTGTCACGCTGGCCTGCGAAAACGAAGAACTCGGCGATGACTTGCGCGACTGGCTGGGCGAGTTCACGGCCGATTTCAAGGGCTAGTTCGTGTGGGGGCAGGCCATTTGGCCCGTGACCTTGGAAAGCGGTGACGTGGTCCTGCGCCCCATCAAGCTTCGCGATAAGGCGGAGTGGACGCGGGTGCGGGCCCGCAACGCCGCGTGGCTGCAGCCGTGGGAAGCCAGCAATCCTGTCAGTCAGGGGCAGCTGCCCACTTTCGGTGGGATGGTGCGGGTCCTGAACCAGCAGGCACGTGAGGCTTCGGCGCTGCCGTTCATCATCACCGAGAAGGTTCCCTCGCAGCCCAAACCTGCCATCGTCGGGCAACTGACGGTTTCCTCGATCATGTGGGGCTCGGCGATGTCGGCCACCCTTGGCTATTGGGTTGATCAGGACAGGGCCGGCCGGGGGATTGTTCCCACGGCGGTGGCCCTGGCCACGGATCATTGCTTCCGCGAGCTGGGTCTGCACCGGATGGAGATCAACATCCGTCCGGAGAATGCGGCCAGCCTGCGTGTGGTGGAGAAGTTGGGGTTCCGTGACGAGGGCTTGCGTCCGCGATTCCTGCACATCAACGGCCAGTGGGCCGATCACCGCAGCTTTGCCTTGACCAGCGAGGAAGTGCCGGAAGGGATTCTGGCTAGGTGGCTGGCACGACGTTAGGCGCCGGCCCGGACTGTCCAAAAGGCGAATTTCTCCCTTGCCCGGCGACACACCGGCAGTAATGCCGGACGGGGCATGTTTCCCCTTTAGGGTTGAAATGTGGCCGGACATTTGTTGCCAGTCCGCCAAATCCAGCAGTTGCAGGAGACGTCAATGGAAAGCATTACTTCCGACGCCCACACCCACGTGGAGCCGGGACCTTCAACGGCCGTGCCCTCGGCAACTGCGAAACCCCTCAATATTCGTTGGGGCCGAACATTTTTCGCGTTGGTGGGCTTGCTTGCGCTGCTGACAGCTGGCATTTCCGGCGCGTTGAGCGTCTTCAATCTGGGCTCTGCTGGCGTGGCCTGGACATCAATGGCGGTGTTTGCCGCGGTGATCGTGTCGCTGCGGACGCTGGCTATTCGTGATCAATCGGCCCGCCGTGCATTTCGCCTTGCTGCAAGTACGACGGCGCACCCGACTTCCGAGGAATCGGCCACCAACGCTGTGGAACTAAAAGAGACGGCACTCTTTGACCGCGCCGAAGGCGCCGATCCTGCTCCTGTTCAGAAGCCGCTCACGGCCGAAGAGCTGCGTGCCGCGGCCATGCGGGTGGCTGCCAAGGGAACAGCGGATGCCAAGATTGCGCACACCCAAACCATTGCCGAGGGCGAGTTGGAAACCGAAACATGGGAGCCCGTTGAGGTTCCGGTTCCGGGCTACGTAACAGCAAACCGAGCCTTGACGTTGGAGAAGCCGCTGGTTCTTCCGGTGGCGCCCAAGTCTGCTGGTACGTCCATCAGGGCCGATCAGGCTGGCGTAGGAGTTGCCGGAGAACACGACGGCGTTGTTGCCGTTGTTGACGCTCCCGAAGTTGCCGCAGAGAAGACCGCCAAGAAGGACAAGCACATCGCAGCCTCAGAGCGCGGAACACACGCACTGACCAACCTGGACGTCGTCCTTCAGCGTCGCAGGGCTTAATCCGCCCTGACTACACCGGTCGAGCCTGTCGAGACCCTGCGCGGCTAAGCTAACCAACATGACACTAATTGCAGTGGCAGGTGGAACTGGTTTGGCGGGCCGTGCCGTGGTGGCAGAGGCTGTGGCCCGCGGTTACCGCGTGCGGTCGTTGAGCCGTCACCTGCCCTCTGATGAGAAACGCGTGGCAGGGGCCGAATACATCAGGGCTGACTTCACCACCGGCGCCGGCGTCGCCACAGGACTTGAGAGTGTGGATGCCCTGATTGAAACACTCGATGCCCGCTCTGGTGCCGCCCTGCGTGCCTTGCCCGTCACCAGTGTTGCGGTTCTAGGTGCAGCGGCCGAAGCTGGGATTGGCCGGATTGTACTGTTGAGCATCGTCCGTGCCGGTGAATGCAAGATGGCCTACTATCAGGCGCAGGCGGCTCGCGCCCTGAGCTATGAACATTCTGGCCTAGCTACCACCGTTGTCTACGCCACGCAGTTCCACAACCTGGTGGCAGGAATTTTTGCTGCCGGTGCCAAGGTGGGTGTCATTCCTGTGTTCAAGGGTGTTTCTTTTCAGCCCATTGCCACAAGCGATGTTGCCCGGATATTAGTGGATGCGGCCGTGGCTCAGGGGCAAGAAAAGAGGAAAGTACTTGCCGGCGGGCCCGAGGTGCACGGCATGAAAGGATTGGCCAGCCAATGGAAGGAAGCCATGGGTAGTAGAGCGGTGACGCTCCCCGTGCCGTTGCCGGGATCTTTTGGCGGCTTCCTGCGAGCAGGCAAGAACTTGGTCCCTGAAGCAGCTGAGGGTACCGTGACGTTCAGGGATTGGATGGCGCGCCGATGAGCCGGGCGATTCATGGTGGAGTGATCGCTGTCCCGGGTCTAGTCTAAGAATGTGGCAGTTCATGCACTGCCGCGGGGCTATGGCGCAGTTGGTAGCGCGCCTCGTTCGCATCGAGGAGGCCAGGAGTTCGAATCTCCTTAGCTCCAC
>JBKKBD010000142.1:0-29336 GCA_046714315.1 Specibacter sp. | reverse complement strand
GGGCGGCGCCGTCGTGCTTTAAAAACGAACGGAGAGTTGTTGATGATTTACAGAATCATCAACAACTCTCCGTTCGACGGAGACTACTTGTTCAGGTGGTCCACCAGTGACTCGGCGATGCCGATGTACTTGCCGGGGGTCAAGTCCAGCAGGCGCTCCTGGGCACCGGCGGACAGGCCAAGGCCGGAGACAAACTCCTGCATGCGCGCGCCGTCCACGCGGTGGCCGCGGGTCAAGTCCTTGAGGCGCTCGTAGGGGTCTTCCATGCCTTCGACGCCGGCGATGGCCTCGGCGCGCATGACCATCTGGATGGCCTCGGCGAGGACCTCCCAGTTGTGGTCAAGGTCGTCGGCCAGCACGGCTTCGGCGGTGTCCAGACGGCCCAGGCCGCCCAGGACGTTGTTGATGGCCAGCAGGGAGTGGCCAAATGCCACGCCGATGTTGCGCTGGCTGGAGGAGTCGGTAAGGTCGCGCTGCCAGCGGCTCGTCACGAGCGTTGCGCCCAGAGTGTCCAGGAGTGCGTTGGAGAGTTCCAGGTTCGCCTCGGCGTTTTCGAAGCGGATCGGGTTGACCTTGTGAGGCATGGTGGAGGAACCCGTGGCGCCCGGAACCGGGACCTGCGCGAAGTAGCCAATGGAGATGTAGCTCCACACATCGGTGCACAGGTTGTGCAGGATGCGGTTGAAGCGGGCCATGTCTGCATACAGCTCGGCCTGCCAGTCGTGGGATTCGATCTGGGTGGTCAGCGGGTTCCAGGTCAGGCCCAGCGATTCGACGAAGCCCTTGGCCACAACCTCCCAGTCAGCTGCCGGGACGGAGGCGTAGTGGGCTGCGTATGTACCGGTGGCGCCGTTGATCTTGCCCAGGAACTCGGTCTTGGCGATGCGGTCCAGCTGGCGGGTCAGGCGGAACGCCGTGACGGCTAGTTCCTTGCCCAGCGTGGTGGGCGTGGCCGGCTGGCCGTGCGTGCGGGACAGCATGGGCACGGCGCGGTTTTCCTCGGCCATGGCGGCAATCTTGGCAACAAGGCCGCGGGCTGCTGGTAGCCAGACATCCTCGACAGCGCCCTTGACGCCCACGGCGTAGGAGAGGTTGTTGATGTCTTCGCTGGTGCAGCCAAAGTGGACCAGCGGCTTCAGGCGCTCTAGGCCCAGGGCGGCTAGGCGGTTGCCGATGAAGTACTCCACGGCCTTGACGTCGTGGACGGTGACCTTTTCAATGTCGGCCAGTTCCTGCACGGCTGCGGCATCGAACTCGGTGACGATGGCACGCAGGCCGGCCTGCTGCTCCGCGGTCAACGGTTCGGTTCCGGGAAGTACATTGTTGCTGGTCAGGTGGATGAACCACTCGACTTCAACGCCAACGCGGTCGCGGTTCAAGGCCGCTTCAGACAGGTAGTCCACCAGCGGGGCAACGGCACCGGAGTAGCGGCCATCGAGGGGACCCAGCGCGATGCGCTCGGAGGAAGCGGCCAAGGACAGGCGGCCGGAAGGGATGCGGACTGTGGCGTTTGCTGAATCAGACATGCCCCTAATTCTTCCATGAACCGCCCATTCCTCCACAGCGGGGTCCAGCATGGCAACATTCCACAATCGACTCGGCGACCCTGGCGCCGTCATATGGGACTTTCTAAGCTGGCCCTAAATCGATATGGAAGGACGCGCCAATGGGATATCCAGAAGGGACGATCTTGGGCTTACCCGGAGCTGCTTCGGCAGGCCCATCGGCAGAGGCCGTGGTGGTTGTTGCTCAACGCCTGGCGGGGGTGGCAAAAGAAATTCAGGCCTTAAGGTTTCGAATGGCCCAGCTTGATGGTGTGGATTGGAATTCAGCCGCGGCCGCTGCATTCCGGACATGGCTGGCCGACGTTGACGACACGTTTGTCAGGACCGGCAATCAGATTGGAACTGCTGTTGATCTGCTCGGCAGCTACGCCTCATACCTCCGGGCCGCGGCTGACGCCGTAACGTGCGGTGACGTGCGGTGGAGCGCGTACCCCGGTATCGGCCCTAGCTGGGGTGGAAATATGGGCATGAGTCGGGTGTGGAAGCATTTTTAGGCCAAAGACCAAGCCAGAAGTGGCGCGGCGACCAGGGCGAAGAAACACTCTGACGGAGCTGGTCATTGAGACAAGCCAGTCGTGAAGACAGAAGGGGAGGTGTCAACGTGCAGGTCGAGGGTGACGGGACCAAATTCACATATTCGGGCGGCGCAGGGTCCATTAGTGGCACCTTTGCCGACATCAGCGCTGCCGCCGCTGAGCTGCGCCAGATCGCGCAGCTTCTAGACCCATTGGAGAACCGACTGTGCTCGGAATGGACATGGCTAGGGGATGCCGCAATTGGGGCGGCCGTCTACCCGCTCACCAGCCTTGAGGCCATGAGGGATGCATGGTGGCAATCGATGAGCTTGCACGCAAGCATCCTGACGTTGGCCAAAAAGGCCGGGCAGGCGGGAGCGAACTACACAGAGGCAGAGGCGCGCAATGCCAACGCGGTGGCTCAGGCAGGGCGCATGACGGCTCTCGGCAGTGGGCTGAATACGTCGGCATTGGGGCCCTTTGGGGTGCTTAAACTCGGCAGCGAGCTGTTTGGCTTGCTTAAAACTGACAACGGCCTCGGACTTCGCGACACTTTGGAAAAAACTCTCAACGAAGGAGCCGCATATACCGCAGGTGCTCTGGGCCCGGGAGTGGCCTTCGCGTACTTGCTCTCCCGCCTCGGTAGAGGCGCCGATGGTTCAGCTGGCTCGCGGCCAGCCTTCGGTCTGCGGAAAGCCGCGGATGGAATGGGGCTGGCTCGTCCCGGACATCTCGTAGTGCGGCAGGTATCGGAAGAGGAATGGAATCCGGCCAATGCACAATTTTATCCACCCGGGCATGCGGTCTCGTCAGCCGGGGAACCATGGAGTGAGGTTGCAAGTATTCAGGCCATGCTGGGCGGCAGCCATGACGCTTATAAGTACCCGCCGGGTTCAATCGGGGTGGTGCGGGTGGTTAGGCCGGACGGAAGCCGCGCATGGGTTGTCCACCTTCCGGGCACCGAGGACTGGTCAACGTTTGATAGTCCCAACCCCTTTGATATGGAGGGCAACATGGAAGGCCTGACGGCCGCCCATCAGGAAGCGTTCAAGCAGCAAGAGGTGCTTGTCCAGCAGCTGATCAAGGAATCCCTCGCGGCTTCGGGAGCCCTACCAGGAGAGGACGTTTTGCTGACCGGACACAGCGGCGGAGGCATTCACGCCGCGGCGGCCGCGGCTGATCCGGCATTCTTGGCAGACGTTAACGTCAAGATGATTGTGCTCGCGGGATCGCCTGCTAAAAACAGTCGCATCGGGGAAGGTATCTCGGTACTGGATCTACAGAATGAAAATGACATTGTTACTGCCCTAGATTTTGGTCCGCCAGCACCGGACAACCACTGGGTGACGGTTACCTCCCACCGGCCACCTATTGCTGAAGATTACAGCTTGGGCGAAGTACTGGCCCAGGCGCATTCCCTGGAGAACTACATGGACGATGCCGCGGCGCTGGACCAAAGCGATGAGCCAGCCATGGCGGCCTCAGGTGACAAACTAAGGTCATTTTTAGGTGTCGGGGTGGCCGGGGCAGCTGCTGCTGGCACCAAATGGGTTTACCAAGGGCGCGATGTTGACGATCAACCGAAGCGGAAAATCGGACCTATCTGGGTAAAGAAACCGGGACAGCCCGAACGCTACCGCTTCGGTATTCGGTGACCGGACGGGTCAGTGCCGGGCACGTCAGGAAACGCAGGTCACTCAAGTGTCTAGCGGTGTGAATCCGATTTGCTCACGCCACCGGCCACCATGGAAACCACGCTAATGATCAGGGCGGCAAGGATCGCCGTCCAGAAGAAAGTATCGATAGTCAGAGCCATCGGCGTAAATGTAGTGATCCAGGCCGTCAGCCACAGCATGGCTGCATTGATGACAATCGTGAACAGGCCAAGTGTCAACACCGTCACAGGGAGGGACAGTAGCTTCACCACGGGCTTTACCAGGGCATTGACAATGCCAAAGACCAGGCCGATGAACAGATAGGCCAAGACCGTGTTGATGACATTGGCGCTGCCACTGGCACCGCCCACGTCCTTGCCGACAACGGATGTTGAGGCAATGTTCATCCCCGGCAGTATCCAGCTGGCAACCCACAAGGCAAGGGCGTTGACGGCAATCCGAATAATAATTCTTCCCATGACCCCATCGTTCCACATTTCCGGTCCGGGAAGGCTGTGAAGTGACGCTGTCATAAGCTTGAGGCATGACCGAGACAAACAGCACTGGAAAAACCGGCGTGCAGCCACGCCCCGTTGTGGGGCGGCTGCCTAAATACGCGGCAGGGAAACCGCCGGTGGATGTGCCGGGTCTTGAAAGCTTCAAGCTATCCTCCAACGAGAACCCCCTGGGGCCCGTACCTGCCGTGTTGGCCGTGCTGCGCGGCTCGGTTGAGCTTCACCGCTACCCCGATACGAGCTGCACACTCCTGCGCAACGCGTTGTCCGCGTTCCTAGATCTCCCCGCCGATGACATCGTCACCGGAGCGGGCAGCCTCGGTGCCCTGAACCAGATTCTTGCCGCGTTTTCCGGACAGAACCACGACGGCGTGCCCGACGAGGTCATTTACGCCTGGCGGTCTTTCGAGGCGTACCCGATCTGCGTAGGGCTTGCTGGTGCCACGAGCGTCCAGGTTCCCGTCCGCGCCGATGGCAGCCACGATCTTGACGCTATGGCTGCAGCTGTCACTGACCGCACCAAGGTTATTTTGTTGTGCACGCCAAACAACCCCACCGGCCCGGCGCTGCGCACTCACGAAACCGAAGAATTCATTAGCCGCATTCCTGCAAACGTCGTCATCGTCATTGACGAGGCATACCAGGAATTTGTCCGGGCCGAAGACGCCGTGGACGGCGTGGCGTTGTACCGCAAGTACCCCAACGTCATGGTGCTGCGCACATTCTCAAAGGCGCATGGACTAGCCGGGCTTCGTGTGGGTTACTCCATATCCCAGCCTGAGATCACCCAATATCTGCGCGCGGCCGCAACGCCGTTCGCCGTATCCGGCATCGCCGAACAGGCGGCCATCGCATCTCTGGAGAACTACGGCCAGGTTGTAGAAAGAGTACAAATCCTAGTCGATGAACGCACCAGGGTTGTGGCTGGTTTGAAGGCCCTCGGCTGGGAGATTCCCGACGCCCAGGGCAACTTCATCTGGCTGGACTTTGGCCCCAACACGCAAGACTTTGCGGCGGTGGCGCTGGACCATGCACTTTCGGTGCGGCCGTTTGGCGACGAGGGAGTGCGGGTGACCATCGGGGAAGTCGAGGCCAATACGCGTTTTCTTGAAATCTGTGCGGCCTATACAAAAGAGCCACGACGTTCCTAGTGATTAACAAAGGCATGATTTGACTGCCGGTACAGATACAGTTGTAAATCGAAAACGTATATATATGCGCCGAGGGGAATGCATTCCCGAAGGGGCATATATCGGTACCAACGAGTCGGGACAGGGAGCAGGACGCCCCTGGGATTCGGCAGACGAGGAGACAGCATGGGCGCCGCCCAACAAGCTGCCAGTGATTCACGCGAAGCATCTTCAGCAAACACGGGTTCAGTCAACACGGGTCCGGATGCGCCAACGCGCCCTCAGGCTGGTGAATCCGCCGGTGTTTTGCGCGCCACTGCGGTGGGCCCCGAGGAAGCTGTCCAGCTTCTAGACGAGCATGGAAAATCCGTCCATGATGCGACCTTCAGCCCCTATGTAGAGGCGCTGAGCCCTGAGACCATCCGTGGTTTCTACCGCGACATGGCAATTGTGCGCCGCTTCGATGCGGAGGCTACCGCACTCCAGCGTCAGGGCGAGCTGGCCCTGTGGGTTCCGGTCGTAGGTCAGGAAGCCGCCCAAATCGGTTCCGGCCGCGCCATGAACCAAGCCGATTATGCGTTCCCCACGTACCGCGAGCACGGTGTCGCCTTGACGCGCGGTTTGGATCTTGCCGACTTGCTGAAGCTCTTCCGCGGCGTTTCCAACGGTGGTTGGGATCCCCGCGAGACTAACTTCCACCTGTACACGCTGGTTCTGGCCGCCCAAACGCTCCATGCGGTGGGCTACGCCATGGGTATCCAGCGCGATCTGGCAGCCGACCCCACAACTGAACCGGCCGCCGTCGTGGCTTACTTCGGTGACGGGTCAAGCAGCGAAGGCGACGTTCATGAGTCGATGGTTTTCGCTTCGTCCTACAACGCTCCCGTCGTGTTCTTCTGCCAAAACAACAACTGGGCCATTTCGGTCCCCTTTGAGGTTCAGTCCAAGATTCCGTTGGTCAACCGTGCCGGCGGCTACGGCATCCCCGGAATTAGGGTTGACGGCAACGATGTTCTGGCGGTCTATGCAGTGTCCAAGTGGGCCCTCGATCATGCCCGCGACGGCCACGGCCCCGTGCTGATCGAGGCCTCCACGTACCGCGTCGGCGCCCACACCACGGCCGATGACCCCACCAAGTACCGTGAGAACGCCGAGGAAGAGCTCTGGAAGACCAGGGATCCGCTGCAGCGTCTGGAAACGTACCTGCGCGCTGAAAACCTGGCCGATGATGAGTTCTTTGCGCAGGTAAAGAGCGACGGCGACGAGCTGGCTGCACATGTCCGCAAGGCGACGCTGGCGCTGGGCGGGGCCGACATCCGCCAGAAGTTCGCGACCGTGTATGCCGAGGCGCATCCATTGGTAGCCGAAGAGCTGGCATGGTTTGAAAAGTACGAGGCGTCCTTTGCTGATGCTGACACGCAGAACGCACAAACCCAGGGCGGTGCCGCATGAGCACGATGACCATTGCAAAGGCCATCACGGAAGGCCTACGCGCCACACTGGCCAGTGATCCTAAAAGCTTCCTCATGGGTGAGGACATCGGGTCCCTGGGTGGCGTATACCGCGTAACCGAGGGCCTGAAAAAGGAATTCGGCGCGCACCGCGTCATGGATACCCCGCTGGCCGAATCCGGCATCATCGGAACCGCCATCGGCATGGCATTGCGTGGACACCGGCCCATTTGCGAGATCCAGTTCGACGGCTTTGTGTTCCCCGCCTTCAACCAGATCACCACGCAGCTGGCCAAGATCCGCACCCGCACCGACGGCCAGCTCAGTGCGCCCGTGGTGATCCGCATTCCTTACGGCGGTGGAATTGGTTCCATCGAGCACCACTCGGAGTCACCTGAGGCGCTTTTTGCCCACACGCCAGGTCTGCGCATCATCACACCCTCCAACGCCAACGATGCTTACTGGATGATCCAGCAGGCCGTCGAATGCAAGGATCCGGTCATTGTCTTCGAGCCCAAGCGCCGTTACTGGCTCAAGGGTGAGGTTGACACGGAAAACTCTCCCGGCGATCCTTTCAAGGCCCATGTGGTGCGCGAAGGAACCGATGCAACCCTCGTTGCCTACGGCCCGCTAGTTCCCGTGGCGCTTGCCGCCGCCAATGCCGCTGCCGAAGATGGCCGCAGTGTTGAAGTGATCGACCTTCGGTCCATTTCGCCGATTGACTTCGACACAGTGGAAGCGTCTGTGAACAAGACCGGCCGCCTGGTTGTGGCTCACGAGGCCCCCACGTTTGGCGGCATCGGCGGGGAAATTGCCTCCCGCATCAGCGAACGCTGCTTCTACTCGCTGGAGGCCCCGGCCATCCGCGTGGGCGGCTTCCACATGCCCTACCCGGTGGCCCGCGTTGAAGAACACTACCTCCCGGACATTGACCGCATGCTGGAGGCGTTGGACCGCGCCTTCGCATACTAGGAAGGCCAGCACCATGTCGAAGCTTTCGTATTTCAATCTGCCCGACGTTGGCGAAGGCCTGACCGAGGCTGAAATCGTCTCCTGGAAGGTCAAGCTTGGCGACACTGTTGCCATCAATGACGTCATTGTCGAGATCGAAACGGCCAAATCCATCGTTGAGCTGCCGTCGCCCTATGCCGGCATGGTTGCCCAATTGATGGTGGCTGAAGGTGACACGGTGGACGTGGGCACCCCCATCATTGCCATCGGTTCGGAAGTTTCCGCGCCTGCGGCAGTGCCGGACGCTCCAGCAGAACCAGCTGCGCCCGAAGCTGACGTCATGAAGCCGCTGGTTGGCTCCGGTCCCAAGGCCGACGCCGTTAAGCGCCGTCCGCGGTTGGGCTCGGCAACCGCTGTAGTTGCCCCGGTTGCTCCCGTCGCTGCAGCCCCTGCCGTGGCCACGGCACCCGCGCAGGCTCCGGCGTCGAGCATTCCAACGCAGGTGAAGGCTGCGCCTAAGTCCAACCGTGTGCTGGCCAAGCCGCCCGTACGCAAGGCCGCCAAGGACCTGGGTATCGACCTCAATGAGGTCTCCGCAACCGGTTTGCGCGGCGAGGTGACCAAGAAGGACCTGCTCAGCTACCAGGACCAGCGCACGGCCGAACAGGATGGTGCAGGCACGTTCTGGGCTCCCGCCACGGGCACCGGTCTGGCCGACGATCCGCGCATTGAACGCATCAAGGTCAAGGGGGTGCGCAAGGCAACGGCGAAGGCCATGGTTGAGAGCGCCTTCTCGGCACCGCACGTGAGCATCTTTGTCGACGTGGACGCTTCGCGCACCATGGAGTTCGTCAAGCGCCTGAAAGTTTCACGCGACTTTGAGGGCATCAAGGTTTCGCCGCTGTTGATCCTCGCGAAGGCCGTCATTTGGGCGGCCGCGCGCAACCCATCGGTCAATGCGACCTGGACCGGCGATGAGATCATCATCAAGCACTTCATGAACCTTGGCATTGCTGCGGCAACACCGCGCGGGCTCATGGTCCCGAACATCAAGGACGCGCAGAACCTGTCCCTGAAGGAACTGGCCATTGCGCTGAACGCGCTGGCCACCACGGCCCGCGCGGGAAAGACGCAGCCAGCTGACATGCAGGGCGGCTCGCTGACTGTGACCAACATCGGCGCCCTCGGCATCGACACGGGAACGCCCATCATCAACCCGGGCGAAGTGGCGATCGTGGCCTTCGGAACCATCAAGCTAAAGCCCTGGGTGCTGGACGGCGAAGTCATTCCGCGCTGGATCACCACACTCGGCGGATCCTTCGATCACCGCGTGGTGGACGGTGACCTCTCCGCCCGATTCATGGCCGATGTTGCGGCCATCATGGAGGAGCCGGCGCTCCTGCTGGACTAGCTCTTTCCAACTGGCCCGCAGTAGTGGTCGAAAAACACGCCAATTCAGCGATTTTTCGACCACTACTGCGGGCCAGTTTTTTAAGTTGGGCCCGTTATTGGTCTGCGACCGCTTCAGCCAACACGGGGGCCAAGCGCTTGACGCCTTCCCTCAGGGTCTCCGGGGGTACGGCACTGAACGCCAAACGCAGCTTGTTGCTGGGCCCGCCAGAGGCGGAGAAGGCGGCGCCCGGAACAAAGACCACGCCGGCGTCAATACCCTTATGCAGCAGCGGATATGTATCGATACCCTCGGGGAGGGTCAGCCAGACAAAGAAGCCGCCTTCCGGGCGGGTCCAGCTGACGCCGTCCGGCATGAACTCCTCCAGGGCTGCCAGAAGTGCCGCGCAACGCTCGGCGTAGATGGCCCGGTAAGTGCCGATCTGCCCCTGCCAGTCGTAATTGCGCAGGTATTCGCTGACCAAGAGTTGATTGAACGTGGGCGGGCACAGCGTTACGGCCTCGCTGGCCAGGTAGTAGCGCTGTTTAAGGTGGGTAGGAACCAGTGCCCAGCCGATGCGCAGGCCCGGGGCGAAGATCTTGGAGAACGAGCCTAAATACAGCACGTCCTCGGCGTTGGCCGCGCGCAGAGGTTCCGGCAGGACGCCATCGAACTTTAACAGCCCGTACGGGTTGTCCTCGAGGACTAAAATATTCGCGTCACGGCATATGTCGACGATTTCCTGACGGCGTTCCGGAGCCAACATCGCCCCCGAAGGGTTGTTGAAGTTGGGGATCGTGTACAGCAGCTTGATGCGCTTGCCCTCGGCTTGGAGTTGTGCGATGCGTTCCCGCAGCTGCGCCGGGACGATCCCGCGCTCGTCGACGGCCACGGGCTGGACGTCCACTTGATATGCCTCGAAGGTGTTGAGGGCGCCAACATAGGTTGGGTCCTCAAGCAGGATGACATCACCTGGATCGCAAAAGACCTTCGCGGCAACGTCCTGGGCGGATTGCGAACCGGCCGTGATGACAACATTGTCGGGATCGGCGTCGAGGATACCCTCGGCGGCCATGACCTCGCAGATCTGGGTACGCAGTTCCAGGGTGCCCTGCCCGCCGCCATACTGGAGGGCTTCCAGGCCATGCTCGGCAATGATGGACGCGGCCGTGGCGGCAAGACGCTCCAGTGGCAACGACTGCAAGTATGGATTTCCGCCGGCTAGGGAGACCAGGCCCGGTTGCATGGAAATTTCGAAAACATCGCGTACGGCAGACTGCTTGATGTTCGCGGCGCGGGCGGACAGCAGCGCTTCATGTCTGTGCGTGCCGGCGGTTGCGGCGGTGGACTTGGCCCGAGAAAGGGCATCGACGGCTTCTTCGGACAGGGTTTCGGCGGCGGCGTTGGCGTCGGAGGCTGGAGTGTTCACGTGCTCAGGATATAACCATTGTTGCTAAATAGGCATCAAATGTTTTTCCAAGGCGCGCGCTATTTCAGACTGAGGGCCTCACTCAACGGTTTTCCGTTGATGGTGATCGCCACCGGTCCGCCGGCCGCCTCTTGAGCCGTGAGGAGGAGCTGCTGCTCAATGCGGGGAATATCGCACTCTCCGGCCACGGCCAGGGTGCCGTCCAGATGCGCCGTAATGGCGCTGCCGCTGCGGTCAACGCTGGTCACAGCCAAGGTGGATTGCCACAGGGCGTTCCGCAAGCCCGATTGCCCAAGCTCCTCGGTGTGGCTGGCCAACAGTGTCCGCAATGCCGCCTCAACAGGATCGGTAAAACTCACCGACTGACTCGTCACGGCGACGGCGCTGTCACCGCAGCCGACCAAGGGGCCCGCCGTCCCGCCGTCGCCCACGGCAATGTAGTAGGTGATGACCGAGGCGATAGTTGGCAGCACTGTCGGCGAGGGGAGGTCCGACGCCGGCATTGGACTTGGAGTGGCCGTCTCGCCACCTGCCTGCGTGCTGGAAACCACCGCCGCACTGGAAGGTGCTGAGGGAGTACCGGAGGGAGTTCCGCCCGTGCAGCCGCCCAAAATCAGCGCGGCTCCCGCCATGAGTGCCAAGACTGTGACCCTTTGCATGACAACCTCCCGGTGCGCTTTCAGGGACCATGAAGTCCCCTACTAACAAGCTACGACTACCGGCCTCGCGGAGGTAGTCCCACCACCTAAAGGGCATGCAAATGCAACCTCATCGCGGTGTGGTCACGGGGTAGAGGTACCTTCATTCCGTGGCAGGATCTTGTACTTGAGATGTGTCACGAGTCCAGTTGAGCGGGCGCCAATCTGCTCGCATTCGAAGTTCCCAGTGTCCACAAACTAGCGTTCGCCTGCGCCGATTGTGATAGGGACGAGGCTTATTGTGAGCTCGTCAACGAGACCCGCAGCGAGGTACTGATTCAAGGTTTCGGCGCCGCCGGTAATGGCAACGTTGGCGCCCGCGGCTGCGGCCTTGGCTTGCTCCAATGCGGCCACGATTCCCTTCGTGACAAAGGTAAATGTTGTGCCCCCCTCCATCAGCAGGGGTTCCCTCTCGTAATGGGAGAGGACAAAAACGGGGCCGTGATAAGGCGGATTTGACCCCCACCAGCCTTGCCATGTCTCATCCCAGGAACCCCGATCCGGACCAAACATGTGCCGGCCCATGATGTAGGCGCCCGCCGATGTTAGTTCTGTAATCTCGGCCTGGTTGGCCTCCGGTTGTTCAAACATCCATCGGTGTAGGCGCCCGTCCACGCCCTCACCAAAGGGCAGCTCAAGGCTTTGATTCTCTCCGGCAACGTAACCATCCAGTGACATGGCAATCCCGGCTTGGACAATTCCCAAGGTGAAAGCCTTCCTTTATGCCGGTTCGTTCAGGAATCGAGCTATCCGATCGGCGAAGACAGCAGGTTCCCAGCTGTGGTTTACGGCCGGAATCCGCTCAAAAATGGCGTCGGGGACGGTGCTGATGATGGACTCAGCCGCCGGTGTCATGATCGGCAGCGTCTGTTCACCCACCAGAACCAGCGTGCGAGCGGTGATAGTGGAAAAGAGTTCGCTATGCGGGGCGCTCTGTGTCCAAGCCAGTGATTCGGCATCTGCCTCCAGCGATGGGCCCAGGGCTGTCATGGTTGGCCACCCTGGGCTGTTGCGTGCGCCGTCGAGCCACTCGGGCGGCATGTCCTTCATAAAGAATTCGATGGTCTCATCCGGGGTTCCGTTGACAATCTTCTCGCGCAGGCCAGCGAGAAATTCGTCCCCTTCGTTACCCAGCTCCTCACGCAGTGGTACCTCAAAGAGCACCATTTCGGAGATATCAAGTCCTGCCGCGGCAGCCGCCAGGCTGATGGAACCGCCGGAAGAGTTCCCGACCAGTACAACGGGTCCGCCCACAACCTCGATGAGGGCGCGTAGGTCCTCGATGGTGTCGGCGAGAGTGAATCTCGGCGCCTTGGCACTTTCGCCGCGGCCTCGCCGATCGAAATTAACAACGTTAAATCCGTGTTCGGCCAGCAAGGTGGCCATGGCGGAGGTGGTGGCGTCGAAGGCCCTGAACTGCATGGCGCCGGCAACAAGAATCACGGCCCTGCCCACCCCTTGGGAATCGTAGGCGATGCGGGTTCCGTCTGCCGAGGTGACGAAAGGGCTCATGGTTGCTCCTTGGCGATGTTTGCGGAGCTGGCGGGCTGCTCACGGGTTACACGAAGGAACGCTACTGCCGTGAGGCCGCCGTGTCCATGAAATTGTTGCCTCAGGCGAAGAACACCATTTTTACCAAGGCTGCTGTGCCAACCACGATGATCGTGGCTCGCAACGCCATGGGTGGAAGCATTCGGCCGAACTTTGCGCCAACCAGGCCACCCAACAGCGAACCGCACGCTATCAACGCGGTCACCCGCCAATCGATGTACTGCCAGGCAACAGCCATGAAAGCGAGGGCCGCGATGCCATTAACTGCAGTGGTCAACACGTTCTTGACGGCATTGATTTGCTGCAACGCCAGCTGGGTCATGATACCCAGCAGCCCAACGATCAAGATGCCTTGGGCTGCTCCGAAGTAGCCACCGTACATTCCCAGCACAAAAATCCCGGCAATCAAGCCCGCTGTGCTGTGGGTAAGCGCGGTTTTACGGCGCAGGGCAAGCCGCCTCTGCAATGCGGGGCCAAACGCGACCATTAGGATGCCGATGAGGATCAGCGCCGGCACAATGGTCCCGAAGGCCGACGGCGGCAGGACGAGCAAGAGGATGGCTCCGGCCAGGCCGCCGGCCAGGGACGCTGGCAGGAGCCGTCTGAGCATGTCTTTGTTGGGTGTCAATTCCTTGCGGTAGCCCCACGTCCCCGATAGCCCACCAGCCACCAGACCAATGTTGTTGGAGATGTTCGCGGTCAAGGGCGGATAGCCAAAGAGCAATAGCACCGGAAATGTGACAAGGGTTCCGGAACCAACCACAACATTGATCGTTCCGGCCCAGAAACCGGCTAAAAATATCGCCACGAGTTCGAGCATAGGAAGTCCTAGAGGATAGATCGAGACTCGCGTTTATGCCTCTGTGGCAGGTGTCGCCAGCTTTTGGGTGGCCAGCCACGCCATGATGTCCTGGCTGCGGATGCGTCGGTGGGAACCGCGATACTGGACGGCAATTTCACCCCTGTCGGTGAGGTTGCGCAGGAATGTGTGTGAGATGCCAGCCAACTCTGCGGCCTGTGAGGTGGTGAGCAGCTCGGCGACGCTTGCCACGCTCACCGCGTCCCCGCGGGAGAGACGCAACAGAAGATCGAGCACGGCCTCCCGTGCCCCGTCGTCCAGGCGGTGGGCCGTCCCGTCAACAAACACCGTCACATCGTTGCTGTCGGCGAGGGTGCGGGCAAGCTTTGCCTGCGCGGCGGAAGCCAGCGGAGAACTGACTTTGGGGGCATCTAATGTCATGGGAAACATAGTAGCGCGGACGGTAGGCTGGAAAACATGACGCACAAGATCCGTACGGCACTCCTAGGCTATGGCCTCGCTGGGAGTGTCTTCCATGCTCCGTCGCTGGAGCTGCTGGAGCAGTTCTCCCTTGATGTGATTGTGGCCTCTGATCCGGGCCGCCAGGCGGAGGCCCGGGCGGCCCACCCGCACGCCAAGGTGGTCAGCCGTGCAGAGTGGACCGGCAGCCAGAGTGACATCGACTTGGTGGTTGTGGCAACCCCGCCCGCAAGTCATGGCTCGCTTGCGGCTGCGGCGATCGAGGGGGGCTGCGCCGTGGTCGTGGACAAGCCATTCGCGCTGACCAGCGCCGAAGGTGAGGCGCTGGTTGCGCTGGCCAAGGAACACGGTCAGATTCTCACCACGTACCAAAACCGCCGCTGGGACGGCGAATACCTGACTTTGCAGAAGCTGCTGGCGCAGGGCGCGCTCGGAGAAGTCCGCCGTTTCGAATCACGGCTTGAGCGATGGCAGCCGGAGATCACCAAGGAGTGGAAGCTCCAAGCTACGGCAGCCACGGGCGGCGGATTGCTTTTTGACCTTGGTACCCACTTGATTGATCAGGCCCTGCAATTATTTGGGCCTGTGGATCACGTCTATGGTGAGCTTGCTGCCCGCCGTCCTGCCGAACGTGCCGAGGATGATGTCTTCGTGGCGTTGCAGCATGCCGGCGGAGTCACATCGCACCTTTGGCTGAACGCTTGTGCCGCGCAGAACGGTCCGCGGCTTCGTGTTCTGGGTTCGGAAGCTGCCTACGTAAAGTACGGGGCCGATGTTCAGGAGAGCCAGATCCGGGCAGGGATCATGCCGGGAACGGCGGGCTATGGAATTGAAGCCGAGGGTAACTGGGGCTTACTTGGACGCGGCGAGGACACCGCCGCCGTGCCGACCGAGCAAGGCAATTTTTCCCGCTTCTACGAGTTGCTCTCTGCCGCCATCCTGGATGGCGCGCCGGTTCCCGTTGACCCGGAGGATTCCATTGCCGGATTGCGGATCATTGAACGAATCCGCACCTTGCGGTAGCTTTGCCTGCCACGGGGTGGGGCTGACGCGTAAGCTGGGGCGACAGTTGGAAAAGAAAACGCGAATGACTGGGGGGCGAAAGCCACTGTGACGAGTAATCAAACCGGCGGTACGCCCTCGCAGGAGACGGACAGCTTGGCGCTGCAAGAGCCCACCGTGAATGTGCGGCATCGGTGGACAGCATCCATCGTCCTCGTTAATGTCGGCATCAATGCCGCATTCTTCGGACCCATTCAAGTGTTGCTGGGACAGCAGGCGGCAGACTTCAGTGAGGCAGACAAAGAGGGAATTCTGGCTCTTGTCACGGGTGCCGGCGCGGCAGTCTCGCTCGTGGCCAACCCCCTCTTTGGGACCTTCAGTGATAGAACCATTTCCAAGTTCGGTCGCAGAGTTCCGTGGGTTTTCATTGGTGCATTGCTGGGAACCATCGGCTTGATCGGCCTGGCCGGCGCGCCAACGGTGGCTGCCATGACGCTCCTGTGGTGCCTGGTGCAGTTGGGTTGCAACGGGGCACTCGCGGCCACTACGGCCGCCATCCCGGACCAAGTGCCTGTGCGGCAACGCGGGAGCATCGGCGGACTTTCCTCCATGGGAACCGTGGTGGGCATCCTGCTGGGTGCCGCCATAGCGGCTGTGGTGGCGGGAAACTTCTCGCTTGGTTTCATAATTTGTGCTGTGGGACTCTTGGTTGGCATGGTGCCGTACTTGTTTTTCTCCAATGATCAGGTGCTGTCCGCCAACGACAGACCAGCATTCACCTGGCTCAACTTTGCCAAGGGTTTTTGGATCTCACCGAAGCGCTACCCGGATTTTGCCTGGGCGTGGATAACCCGCTTCTTGGTCAACGTGGGCAATCACCTTGTAACCCTCTACCTGCTGTTTTTCCTCACGGACGCCGTCGGTTATGAGAACCCGGAATTTGGAGTCCTGATCCTCACTGGCGTCTATGCGGTTTTGACGTTAATTACGGCCGTTATTGGCGGGCGATGGACGGACAAGGTAGGCAAGCGCAAGCCATTTGTCATCGCTTCTTCGGTCATCATCGCCTTGGCCGCGTTGATTTTGGCGTTCTTCCCCACCTGGATTGGTGCCCTCACCGGTGCCGCCGTCCTCGGTATTGGTTACGGCGTCTATCTTGCGGTTGACTTTGCCCTGCTCACCCAGGTGCTTCCATCGGCAGCAAGCCGCGGCAAGGACATGGGTGTCATCAACGTAGCGAACTCGCTACCCCAGGTCATCGCACCCATCATCGCCTGGCCGCTGGTCACCGTTCTGGGTGGTTACGTGACGCTCTACGTTGTGGCTGCGATAATTGGGCTGCTTGGGGCGGTCTTTGTCGTGAAGATCAAGGGCGTGGCTTAACCAACTGGCACTATGACTAAATTCGATGACACTGTGTCATTAACTATTGACACAGTGTCACCAACTTTGATTAGCTAAGGTAATTATTACCTAATTATGGAGCCGATCATGTCAGCAGTTGCCGTTGAATTCGCTACACGTGAGACTCCCGTGGCCCTGTCGGAAGAGCTTAGGTCCCATACCGCAGCTGCCCACACGGCCGCCGAGGACTCCTCCTTTATTTCCGAATTGATGGGTGGGTCCTTGGACGCCGCAGCCGTGGTGAGCTTGCTGGATCAAAGCTTGGTCATTTATCGTGCCTTGGAAGCAGCGTTGGCCCTTCAGGTGGACCACCCTCAGCTCGGCGCATTCATCGACCCGAAGCTGGCGCGCGTTGGGGCCCTGGAGGCTGATATGGCCTACCATCACGGTGAGAACTGGGAAGCAAAATTGGCTGACGGTAGCATCGCGATCCTGCCCGCCACAGTGGCCTACGCCGAGGCTCTGGCCACGTTTGGTGGTGAATCGATCGAGTTCCTGCTGGCCCATCATTACGTGCGCTACATGGGTGATCTTTCCGGTGGATTGATCATCTCCCGCATGGTGCAGCGGCACTACGGCATCGCCGATGAGGGACTGAATTTCTACACTTTTGACGCCATTACCAAGCCCAAGCCGTACAAGGATGCCTACCGAGACCTCATGGATACGAGCAGTTTCAGCCGCACGCAAAAGGACGCCATCTTGAACTTCGCGGCCGAATCGTTTGAGCTCAACCGGGCAGTCTTCGCAGACCTTGCGGCGGCCCGCGCCGAAAATCTTGCTGCCTAGCCAGCTAGACAACGGAATGGACGACGGCGCCACCGGAGTGCCGCCGTCGTCCTTGCCTTACTGAGTGCTTAAATGAGGTGCGGCCTACTGCTTTTGGGCTACTTGGTAGCGGGCGTCCGCGAAGACGGTGATGTACTGGGCGCCGGGGAAGCGTTGGGCGGCCTCCGTGGCGACGGCGGTGGGTGCGGTGCCGGGGCGGCCGGAGATGTCGATCAGAACATACTCCGGCGCGGGATTGTTGCTATTGCCGATCCAGTAGACCTCGGTGCGGTCCACCAAGTAACTCATCAGCGAGATATCGGTCTCGACAGTTGCGCCGTCGGGCACCGCGGCCAAGGCTTTTTGCGAGGATTCGGCCGTCGAGAGTGCGAAGTTTTTGTCGATTTCTGCCAACTTGCCGAAAGCATATTGGCTGGTCAAAACCACTGAAATCAGCAGGATGCTGGTTCCCAGAAGAAGCCTGAGACGGGCTGAATTGAGTACCTTGCGGCGGGACAGGGCGTCGATGGAGGCGCAAAAGACCACCGGCATGAGTACGGCACTGTACTGCCATTCCTGGCCCCAGTACACGGGCAGTTCCGAGAGGAACCGCCATGCAAGCGTGGGTAGGACGATCAGTGTCAGCGGAGAGAAGAGGCACAGCCCGGCCGTGATGACTGCCAAGAGGATCACCGTGATGACCTTGTCGGCTTGGAAAAGTGAGGCCGGATTGCTTAGCAGCCCGGTGATGTTGAGCTGGCTTTCGTAGGCCCATTGATCGCCCGGGTTCATGGCCGGCAGGAAGACCTTGGTGGTCAGAATGAACCAGCCGACACCCCAAGCCGAGAGCCATAGGCCCGCAGCCGTCCGTGCCCGCCAAGCCATGACGAGACCGATGACAAAGACCGTCAGCCCCAAATCTTCCTTGACGAAGACCAAAAGCGAAGCCCAAACCCAGGCCGAACGCCAGCGCTCGTCCAACAAGGCAACGAGCGAAAGCGCCAGGAGCGGAACCGCGAAGGCAACCTCGTGGAATTGCGAATCAATGGCTGATTGGAGTCCCCAGCTCAGCGCATAACCAGCGCCTAGGCAGGCTCCCGTGATGGGCCCCAGACGTTTGATGGCGAAATGGCAAATGATCACTACCGATACGGCAAGGAGCACGTTCTGCACAACGAGCAGCGTATAGGCACTGGGAAACAGCCGGTAGAACGGGGCCAGAAGCACCAATAGCGGGTGGAAGTGATCTCCGAGCAGGTTGTACCCATCGCCCTTGATGCTCACAATCGGCGCCTGGAAGTGGGCGTAGTCCTTGGCCAGCTGGGTGAAGATCCCTAGATCCCACGACCGGATGGCGAAACTCCGCCATTGCAACCAAGAGAACAATGAGTACACGATGAAGGCAAGTGCACCCACGATGCCCGCCAGTGCCAATGGCGTAGTGGCGGCACGCTGGAAATCGGCCA
Source organism: Specibacter sp. (assembly GCA_046714315.1). Lineage (GTDB taxonomy): Bacteria > Actinomycetota > Actinomycetes > Actinomycetales > Micrococcaceae > Specibacter. The sequence goes on along the minus strand of JBKKBD010000142.1, from coordinate 10,567 downwards.
GTCGTGCGGAACGGGTCGGCGCCGGAGTGGCCAGGGGTTTGGGTCTCTGTTCAGTGGTCACAGTGAAAGTCTAGGCCGCGGCGGACTCGCCCAGCGGCGACTGGCGACCACCGGAACGCACGTCCCGGCGTCGAACATGAATTTCTGGCACGATTACAGCATGGATGCACAGATCATTTGGACGATTGTTTGCGGCTTGGCCATTGTGGTGGGAGTGACCGGCGTCATTATTCCTGTCCTGCCGGGCAGCATCTTGATTGGCATCAGTCTGCTGGCATGGGCGTTGGTGCTGGGATCGCCGCTCGGGTGGATCATCTTTGGCATCGGGGCGGTGTTCGTTGCCGCCGGCATGGTGTCGAGCGCAGTACTGACGGGCCGGGCCATGAAGGAGCGTTCCATCCCGGGGCGTTCCGTGGTGATTGGGCTGGTGCTGGGCGTGGTGGGTTTCTTTGTGATCCCCGTTGTGGGGCTCTTGGTGGGGTTCGCCGTCGGACTGTTTCTCTCAGAGCTGGCGCGGCAGAAAGAAGTTCGTCCCGCGATATCATCTTCCGTGGCAGCACTAAAAGCTACGGGATTGGGTATTCTGGCCGAATTTGGCTTTGCCTCACTGGCTGCCGGAACCTGGGCCGCAGGGGTCCTGATTCATTTCCTCAACCGATAGCCATGCCGATTTAGGGAACATTAAGCATGGCACTGATGTCCGCCATGCGTCCGCCGCATCGTTCATCGCCTGACACCCGGGTCCAATTCAGGGCTGTTGATTGGGCTGCCAAAACAGTGCCGCTTTCATCGAACATCCTGAAGTTAATGGACGACGGCGGCTGCGCACCAAGAGTCAAGAGCCAGGTCCCGTCTTGTTGATGCACCAAAATGCTTGTGTCACCCGAGGAACTCTTTGCGAACGTCGGAGCCGCGGGAGTGCAGCCAGTGCCAGCACAGGCTGTGATCGCCGAGACGTTGGAGGTGCTAACCAAGCTACCTGTCAAGGAAACCGAAAGGTGGTTGTCCCAGTTGGGCACCGAACAGGGCCGGCCATCGCGGTCAAGCACAAGGGCACCAATGATAAAAGCCATGCAAAAGGCCGCAACAAGGGGAACCAAGATGAATTCCACGCGGCGGCGGGAAAGTGGGACTGCGCGCATGGGGCTATGCTATCGAAGGACTCTGACTGTTTCCCGCGAACTTTCCTCGAGGCATCTTTGCGCTCACCGAAGGCACCCTGCCGGTCTTTGGCCTAGGGTGCAACACCAAAATTTGTCGCAAGTCCGTGGCGCGAATCGGGCCGCACCGAGATTGCGCACTAGGATCTGAACATGCCTCCCGACGTTGCAAAGATCCCACTTCCGGCGCAGCCGGACTACCCCTATATGTCCGACGACGTCAGGCTCCGCCCAGTTTCTTTGGCGGACGTACCGGCCGTGAACGCATACAGGTCGTTGGCTGATGTGGCGCGCTATCTGCCGCACGGGCCGCACACCGTGGCCGATACCGAACTGACGCTGTCCTCGATGGCAGCCCAGCGGGAACTCTCGGCCCCGGGGCAGTGGTTGGATCTGGCAGTTGAACATGGGCAGTCCCACCAAGCAGTAGGAGAGGTCCTCTTGAAATGGGACGCGGCCAATTGGCGGCGCGGTGAGATTGGATTCGTTTTCAGCCCCGACGTTCAAGGAAAAGGGATCGCCTTTGCCGCGTGCAAGGCCGCCCTCGACATTGCCTTTAACCATTTCGGTTGGCACAGGGTGGAAGGCATCTGCGACGCCCGGAACGAAAAATCAGCAGCCCTCATGGCCCGACTTGGCATGCGCCTGGAGGCGACCTTTGTTGAAGCCGACTGGTGCAAGGGCGAATGGATTACCCTGCATCACTACGCCATCCTGAACCGTGAATGGCCGGCCCATGGGACCTCTTGACGCCAAGCACGCCCACACTGGAAGCGCTGTGGCGGAAAAATTGCGGATGGCCATTCTTGGCGGAGAGCTGCCGCCCGGGGCCAAGCTCTCCGAGGCGTCGCTGGGTGCCGAGCTGGGTGTTTCACGAAATACGCTGCGAGAGGCATTCACGCTTTTGAACGCAGAGCGCATCATTACCCGCATTCCCAACCGTGGTGTTTTCGTAGCCAGGCCATCGAGCGCCGATGTGCGGGAAATGTACCGGATTCGGCGGGTGCTGGAACCAGCAGCCCTACTTCAGCCACGGCCCCTGCTTCAGTCACGGGCCCAAAGTGGCCAAATTCAGGAGAAAGAACTTGCCGCGGCAGTGCAACTGGGGCTTGCCGCCCAGGAGAATCATGACGTTGCGGGAATGGCCGCTGCCAACCAGCAGTTCCACGCACTCGTCGTAGGGCTGGCTCAGAGCGTTCGCCTTGATACCCTGATGACGCACGTCCAGGCGGAGATGCGGCTGGTGTTCCATGCCTTGGCTGGCGAGCCGGCGTTCCACGCACCGTTCGCCACCGCCAATTCGCATATATTTGCCCTGTGGAGTGCCGGGCGGGCCGTCGAGGCCGCCGCAGAGCTCACGGATTACCTAGATTCAGCGCAGGCCCAGGTGTTGTCAGCGATGCCATCAGAAAGCGACGATTTGTCATGAATGTTCCGCAAATAATGCCCGACGGCGGCATGCCACTTGCGCTGCACGTCCCCATGCGTTGGGGTGACATGGACGCCTACGGGCACATCAACAATGTGGAGGTGCTGCGGATTCTTGAGGAGGCCAGGGTTCACGCTTTTGGGCCCCCCGCAGGGACCGGCCTACCTGGCGTGGATGTTGCGCAACCCATCTTTTCCGAGCTGGCTGCTGATGTGCAAGCATTGGTGGTGGAGCATCGGGTGCGATACCTTTCCCCGCTGAACTACCGCAACATCCCGGCCATTGTGCAGGTGTGGATCAGTGCTGTGAAAGGCGCCAGCTTCACGGTGGCCTATGCCATATTTGATCCGGTGACGGAGACTAAGTGCGTCATCGCCGAAACCGTCCTTGCCTTCTTTCATGAACCCAGCGGAACTTTGGTGCGATTGACGGCGGAGAAGAAAGTGCAGTTGGCAAAGTTGCAGGGGCCAGCTAATTTTAAGGTTTGAGGTCCATGGGAATCCGCTGGGAATTTCCTGTCTTTTCCTGATTCGGCGTCATGAACACCCGCTTCGTCACTCACTCTAGAGGCGTAGTACTTTAATAGAGGAGTGTTTATATGGAACAAAAGAGCACGGCCGGGCAGGGCGGCGGGCTGACGCTTTTGCAATTGTCGGCTGGCTCCGCGGCAACCCTGGGTGAGGTGGTCACCTTCAGCTGTTACATCCTGAACGAGGGCTCCCGGGCCCTGTTGGACGTCCGGTTGGTGCCGGTTTCCCTGAGCAATGCGGAAATGGCGCCTTTGCGCTACCTAAATACTGTCCCTGAAGTAGAACCCGTCACCGCAACGCTCTTGCCGGGAGCATTCGTCAAATGGACCTTTCAATATCAGATCGGGTTGCCGGATGTCGCTGCCAAAGGTCCTATCATCAGCGCCATGGCCGCCACGGCCATGACCGACGACGGCACCTTGCTTCGGGTTGAATCGGATGTACTGATTGCTGTCGCGCTGGCGAGCTAGCCGTTTGCCACCAGAATTCCGTCCGGATCGGCATAAACCACGTCGCCAGGATTTATGGTGACCTCGCCAAGTTGGACCGCCACATCGACGCTGCCGGAGCCTTCCTTTGCGCTCTTGGCCGGGTTGGTGCCCAGCGCCTTGACCCCGAGGGGGAGCGTTCCCAGAGCCACGCTGTCGCGGACTGCACCGTTGATGATCACCCCGGCCCAGCCGTTCTGCACAGCGGATGCGCCAATCATGTCGCCCATGAGTGCGGTCTGCAATGAGCCGCCGCCGTCGATAATCAGGACGGCGCCTTCCCCCGGCGTGGCCAGCAAGGCCTTTGCCAGCGCGTTGTCATGGCGGCACTGGACGGTTCGCACGGGCCCGCTAAAAGATGGAGAGCCGCCAAAGTCCCGAAATTGCAAGGACACGGAGGCCAGCTCGGGCCCGCGTTCGTCGTAAAGGTCTGCGGTGGAGATGGACATGAAACTCCCAACGTAGGTGCACTGTGTGGCCAGCATAACGGGCCAATTCACTTCAGGGATAGCATGAAGGGCGAACACCCAGCCGCCATGCGTCACGGTGAAAGCAAGCTGGAGGACAATTACAAGGGGCCAAAGATGTCAGCGCGTACAGGGGACACTATTCGCAAGGCGACGCTGGCTGGGGCCATGCTGCGCGACGTCACCGCCGCCATGAGTGCGCCGGCGCAAACAAAAATCGGGGCCCTTGACCGCCACGCCAACGCCCACGACGCCTCCCATTTCCTCCTGATCCCCCAGGCCGTGGCTGTCCCCGAAAGCGCCGCGGAAGTAGCGAATTTAATGCAGGTCAGTGCCGCGCAAGGTCTGCCGCTGACCCTGCGTTCCGGTGGTACCAGCCTGAGCGGCCAGGCGGTCAGCGGGGGACTGCTGGTGGATGTGCGCAAGAACTTCAAAAACATTGAAGTGCTCGACGGCGGTGCCCGGGTCCGCGTGCAGCCCGGCGTGACCGTGCGGGACTTGAACGCGCGATTGGTGCGGTACGGGCGCAAATTTGGCCCGGACCCGGCCAGTGAGGCCGCCTGCACCATTGGCGGTGTGGTGGCCAACAACTCCTCCGGCATGGCGTGTGGCACCACCGACAACGCCTACCGGACGCTGGAATCACTCACTCTTGTCTTGCCCAGCGGCACCGTCATCAATACAGGAGCCGCCGACGCCTCAGCCCGCCTGAGATCCCTAGAACCCGAGCTTTTCCGTGGCCTGGGGGAACTTGCCGAGAGGGTCCGCAGCAATCCGCAGTCCCGCACCATCATTGAGCACCAGTTCGCCATGAAAAACACCATGGGCTACGGGTTGAATTCGCTGTTGGACTTTGCCGAGCCTGTGGAAATCCTGGCGCACCTGGTGGTGGGCAGTGAGGGCACACTCGGTTTTGTGGCGGAGGCAGTTTTCAGGACCGTCCCGCGGTTGGCACACGCGACCTCCGGACTTCTGGTCTTTCGGGATCTAGAGGCCGCCAACGCCGCACTTCCGGCGCTCGTGGACAGCGGCGCCGCCACGGTCGAGCTAATGGATGCACTCTCGCTCAAGGTGGGACAAGGCCTGAGCCAGGTACCCGGCGTCGTACGTGATCTCAACGTGGATGCGCACGCGGCCCTATTGGTGGAGTATCAGGGCGGCACCGCAGAAGAAGTCGCCGGGCTCAACGCCAAGGCCGTGGCGCTCGCTGGGACGCTGGGGCTCGACGGGGACGCCAACTTCAGTTCCGACCCCACCGTTCGCGCCGAGCTGTGGCACCTGCGCAAGGGACTGTACACCTCGGTGGCCGGTGCCCGCCCGCAAGGAACCACCGCGCTGCTGGAAGACGTGGTGGTGCCGGTGCCCGTCCTGGGCCGGACCTGCGTGGCTCTTGGCGCGTTGTTTGAGAAGTACAGCTATGAGAACTCGGTCATCTTTGGGCACGCCAAGGACGGCAATATCCACTTCATGCTGACGGACAAATTCGCCAGCAAGGATGAGCTGGACCGCTACGAGGCGTTCACGGAAGACATGGTGGAGGTGGTGCTGGGTGAGGGCGGATCCCTCAAGGCCGAGCACGGCACGGGCCGGGTCATGGCACCGTTTGTACGCCGCCAGTACGGCGATGAACTCTACGACGTCATGCGCAGCATTAAGGCCTTGTTTGATCCTTCCGGCATGTTGAACCCCGGTGTTCTTCTCGATGACGATCCTGTGGCACACCTGCGCCATATTAAATCTGCGCCGCCAGCCGTGGACCCGGAGGTGGATCGTTGCGTCTCCTGTGGCTACTGCGAACCGGTGTGCCCCAGCAAGAACCTGACGCTGACCCCGCGCCAACGCATTGTCACGCTGCGCGACATGGCGGCGGCCCGCCGCGAGGGGGACACGGAACTCGCCGATGCCTTGGCCGCGGACTACGACTATTCGGCCGTGGACACCTGCGCGGTTGACGGCATGTGCCAGACCGCGTGCCCTGTGGATATCAACACCGGCACCATGGTCAAGCGCCTGCGCGCCGAGGCTGCAGGGCCCATCGAAAACGGAGTGTGGGGCACGGCTGCCAAGCACTGGGGCGCCGTCACCCAGGGAGCCGGGCTGGCGCTTGGCGTGGCTGCGAAGGTGCCAGCCGCCGTCGTACTTCCGGTCAATAGGCTGGGACGCAAACTCTTGGGTGAGGACACGCTGCCGCTGTATTCGCCGGAGTTGCCCGCAGGAGGTGCGGTACGACGCCGGCCTGCGCCTGCCGGGGCAGCGGCAGCCGTGTATTTCCCCGCCTGCGTGAACGTGATGTTTGGGCCCGCCGAAGCGGGTTCGGCCGGCGTGCAGGCGAGTTTTGAGCAGTTGTGTGCCACGGCCGGAGTGCATTTGCTTGTTCCGGAGGGCATCGACAGCACGTGTTGTGGAACGCCGTGGTCGTCCAAGGGGATGAGCGCCGGACTGGCGCAGATGCATGCGCGGACGCTTTCGGTGTTGCGGGAGGCCACTAGGGATGGCGAACTGGTTGTCATTTGCGATGCCTCCAGTTGCACGGAGGGGCTGCTGCACACCATTGAAAGTGAGGTGCTGGCGCCGGGACAGAAGCCGTTGCGGGTCGTGGACGCCGTGCAGTTCACGGCTGAACGTCTGCTGCCATTGTTGGGTGCGGGCTGGGAGAAGCTGGATTCACTGGCTCTGCACCCCACGTGTTCCTCCGTGCGAATGGGCCTGAACACTTCGTTGACAAAGGTGGCTGCTGCGGTCGCGGAATCGGTGCAGGTGCCGGATAACTGGGGCTGCTGCGGCTTTGCCGGCGACCGTGGGATGTTGCATCCGGAGCTGACGGAATCGGCAACGTCGGCGCAGGCTGCCGATGTTGTAGCGATGAGCGCCGCGGCCCATGCATCCTGTAACAGGACCTGCGAACTGGGCATGAGCCGGGCAACGGGGGAAGAATACCGGCACGTGCTGGAGATCCTTGCCGACGCCATGAAAACCGTCTCGGCGTAATAGCAAGGTAAGTTCGCGCACGTTTCGGCCTAAATGGGACCATTTGTGGCTAAAGTAGGGGACAAGCGTGGCATTGGTGCTCAGGGCATTGATGTTTTGGATCGAATATAAAGGATGAACAAATGGCTGAAATCATCATTGTCGGCGTCGACGGCAACTCAACGTCCATGAAGGCTGCCCGCGTTGCCGCGGAGCTGGCGAAGGCAACGGGAAGCACGCTGCGCGTTGTCACCGCATTTGGCGAGGACAAGACCGAAAAGGTTGCCATTGGCAATGACGAGTGGTTCCTGTCCACCGCCGACGAAGCTGAGCGTGTCGCTCAGCGCGTTGCCGAAGAGTTGAAGATCAGCGGCGTCAAGACCGAATACTCCTCGGCACTGGGCAAGCCTGCCGACGTCCTGCTTGACGAGGCCGCCAAGCTCAACGCCAAGTTGATCGTCGTTGGAAACGTCCGCATGCAGGGTCTGGCCCGCGTACTGGGTTCGGTTGCCAACGCTGTTTCACACAACGCTCCGTGCGACGTCTACATCGTCAAGACCGACGGCTAGTATTCTCGCTTTCATAAAACCCCCGCAGCGCTTCATGCTGCGGGGGTTTTGTGTTCTGGCGCTGGACGACTGTCGGCAGAGGTCCGCCCGCTCAGCGGTACTTACGACGTTGGTTCTCGTGCGTCGAGGCGCCGGGCATGGCATCGGCAATCCAAGGGCCCGTACCTTCTGACGGGTCAAGGACACCCTCCTCGAGCCACGTGAAGTTGCCAGCCAACAGTTCCTCGGTCAGGGATTGGTCGGAATCATCGGTGTTGTGCCAGAGCTCACCGAACAATGTCTCAACGCGAAGCCGTGACTGCGAGGCAAAGGCGTCTGCCAGTTTCAGTGCCGACCTGCCCTGGTTGGGATCCTTTAGCCGCAGCATTTCAGCCCTGGAGCAACAGGCGGAAATGGCGAAAAGCTCGGCGCCAATATCAACGATTCGGCCAAGGAACGCCTGCTTGTATTCAAGGTTTCCTTGCCACCTGCCCATGGCATAAAACGTCTGTCGGGCCAGCTTTCGTGACTCACGTTCCACGAAGCGCAGATGCTTGCCCAGTGGCCCAAATTCGTTGTAGGAGCGCGGGTCCATGCCTTTGCCCACCACAAGCTGCGGCAGCCATTTGGCATAGAAGCTGCTTGCTTCCATGGCGGCCTTGCCCTTTTCCGCAAGTGTTGCCGTGGTGGAGGCCAAATCGCCGGCCGCGGCCAGATGCGCATCGACGGCCTCGCGAGCAATGAGCAGGTGCATGATCTCGGTGGAGCCTTCAAAAATCCGGTTGATGCGCAAGTCCCGCAGGAGCTGTTCGGCCGGAACTGCCCGCTCACCACGGGCGGCCAGCGATGCTGCAGTCTCGTAGCCGCGGCCGCCGCGGACCTGGACCAGTTCGTCGGCGCACTTGTAAGAGAACTCGGAGGACCACAATTTGGCCAGTGCCGCCTCAATGCGCACGTCCTTCATGCCGCCGTCGGCCAACGCTGCCGAAAGTTCAAACACGGCCTCCAGTGCGAAGGTTGTGGCAGCCATAAATGCCAACTTCTTGCCGACGGCCTCATGCTCGCCCACAGGCCGGCCCCACTGACTACGGGTAGCCGACCATTCGCGGGCGATCTTCAGGGACCACTTTGCCGCACCGGCAGCCATGGCCGGGATGGACAGCCGCCCCGTGTTCAACGTTGTCAGCGCGATCTTTAGCCCTTGACCCTCGCGGCCCAAGCGGTTCTCCGCCGGAACGCGCACCTGGTGGAAGCGGGTTACACCGTTCTCAATGCCGCGCAGGCCCATGAATTGATTGCGGTTTTCCACGGTAATTCCGGCAGAATCGGCCTCCACCACGAAGGCCGTGATGCCCCCCGTTTTACGGCCGGCTGCATCTAGCCCACGAGACGGCACCATGGCCATGACAACCACCAGCTCCGCGATCACGCCGTTGGTCGTCCACAGCTTTACACCGTCCAAAACATACTCCGATCCATCATCGGAGGGGACGGCCTGGCAACCCATCCGGGCCGGGTCCGAGCCCACGTCAGCTTCCGTTAATAGGAACGCGGTGACGGCCCCGGCGGCACACCGGGGAAGGTACTTTTGTTTTTGCTCGGCCGTGCCAAATACTTTTACCGGCTCCGGCACCCCGATGGACTGATGTGCCGAAACAAGGGCACCAAAGGCTGGGTGGACGCTGCCAAGGATAGCCAGCGCCCTGCCGTAGTAGCTCAGATTCAAACCTAGGCCGCCGTAGTCAATGGGGATCTTCATGCCAAACACGCCGAGTTGAGCCAACCCTGCCAAGTATTCATCGGGAATTTTCGCGTCCTGTTCCACCCGCGAGCCGTCCATGGTCCTGGCGTAAGCCTCAACCTTTTCAAGAAAGACTTCGCCCCGGACGGCGTCCTCGGGCGAGGACTGCGGGTGGGGGTGGATGAGGCCCAGATCAAAGTCGCCCAGATATAAACCCTTAGCGAAGCTGGGGCGCTCCCATGTGGACTCCCGGGCCGCCTCCGCAACGTTCCTCGCATCTTCGGCGGTGACATGATTGCCGTCAGGCATGCCGTCCTCATCTCCGCCGGCGGCGCAGGCACTGCTGGCTTGTAAATCCGGTGACTAGCTCGTTAGATGCGAGCCTACTACCCGGTACAGACGGCGGCTAGAGGTGCCGAGCGAGGGCTGCGCAAAAAATTACTGGCGGGTATAAAAGAATGCATTTTATACCCGCCAGTAACTATAAAGTCGTGATCCGACTTAGAGGCCTAGCGAACGGAGAAGTGCAATGAGGGTCTCAAGAAGGCTGCTCAACATTTTTGTGGTCCTTTCATATTAACAACTTCCAAATAAGACCACTGCCAAAGGGTAGTGGAATGACGTGCAGCACCAGCATACTTAATGAAGGAGATCCTGTAAAAGGTTTTATTCTGCGATTCATGAAACGTGACGATTAGTCGTCATAAAATGAACTTTGGATCCATTTAGTTCCATCAATATTTACCCTTCCTGACCGGCCTCTGTCCGGAATTGCTCTAGAGTATGCGGCCCGTGCTGGGTGGGGCGAGTAACGCGCCACGGGAAATGAACGCGCTAAAATTCATGACGTCGGATCATTTGCAAGTATTTATCGATTGACCTTTTGGATAGTTCCCAACGCCTGACTAACCTTTTGGATGGGGTGCGGCCGCTTTTATGGAAATAAATCCAGGAGCATGTACTGAATGATTAAATCCAATTGATTGTTAGTTCACAATTGAATTAATCGAGTTGCGGGATTTTATGTGAATCAGACGTCCTTACTCCGCTGCAGGCGGAGCGTCAGAATCTGGAACGGGCGCAGCGCAAGCCGGATCGCGTGGTTGCCCGATGCCTCGGCGGCACCCACGGTGAGGGACCCGGCGTCGTACGGCTGCTCCAGAAGGTTGTTTTCCGCGATGGCAGCCACCGGGAAGGAAACGTCCAGGGTGAGCTGAACCCTAGCGCCGAGGGGCTC